>JAUQXD010000262.1 GCA_030834835.1 Thermoflexales bacterium
GCATCTGCTGGAACGGCGCGTGACCGCCGTGATCAATGCCGTCCGCGTGTATTTGCCGCTGATGCGGAAGTAGCCTGAACAGCGAGCTAACGCACGCCGCTATGCTATAATGACGCCGCTTCAGTCACAAGTCTTGCAAGATACAAGGATTGGTATGTCGGTTTCTCCGGCTCCGCTTGATTCTGATCACACTCATGATCTGCCAGACTCACCCTGGTCGCGTTTGCCCAGAGTACTGTTTGCGGGTGGCTTGCTGTCAATCGTCGCGTTGTTCGTGACTGTGCCGCCCGATTCGTGGTTAGGCAAAGCCAAATGGATTGGTTATGCCCTGTGCCATCAAATGCCCGAGCGATCGTTCTTCGCCCACGAACACCAGTATCCTTTGTGCGCCCGCTGCACGGGCATGTACCTGGGCTTCGTGACCGGCACGATCGCGCTGTTGCTACGCCGCCGCACCAAAGCCGCCCGCCTGCCCCCCACCCCCATCATCGTGTTGCTGGTGGGTTTTATCGTCGCGATGGGCATTGACGGCGTCAATTCCACCATTAGCATCATTCCCGGCGCTCCGCAGTTGTATCACACCACGAATGTCATTCGCATCATCACCGGCACGTTGTACGGCCTGGCCTTGAGCGCGCTGTTTCCGCCGATCTTTAACTCCGCCATCTGGGCTGAACCCAGCGGCGAACGCACGATCAAGAACTGGCGCGAACTGGGCCTGCTGTTGATCGTCGTAGCCATCGAGATCGCGATTGTGCTGGCGTTCACCGATCAGGTGCTGATCCCGATCTCGGTCATTACAATCGGCGGTATTCTGCTGCTGTTGTCGCTGCTCAACTCTGTGATTATGCTCAGCGTGCGCAAGATGGAGAATGCTGTCAGCACATGGCGGCAGCTGGCGCTGCCAATGCTGTTCGGGCTGGCGCTGGGTCTGATCGAGATTACGGCGCTGGTGGCGATGCGCGTCTCGATTGGCGCGGGCTGAAAGTTGTAACGAAAATTCAACCGGCGCGCCACTTGCACTTCTATATGCTTTTGGTCTACAATAGGCTATCTCATACGCAAGAGGAGAACCAACATGCAAAGTGGACAGTTTCAATTCAAGCTTGATAAAACGAATTTGATCAAAGCCGGCACTATTCCCGTCATCGCGGCGGCGATTGGTGGTGCGCTGTGGCTGCTCGGTCCGCTCGGCGGCATAGTCGGTATCCTATTCTGGGTAGTGGCGGCGTTCGCTGGCTACTGGTATGTGAATCTGGTCCTGAAAGAACCCGTCAAGCCGACGATAGTCGATGTGGCGATTAATGGCGCCATTCTGGGGGCAGTCGTCGGTCTGGTGTATGGTATCGTGTCGATGATTGCGATTAGCATCGCTTTCCGCGGGCTTCTCGGGTTGGGTGCAGTCTACGGCATCGGCGATGTGCTGGGCGATTTGCTTCGCGGGGCTATCGGCGGCGCGATCGCGGCAGCCGGCTGGTATGCCTACAAGACCGGCATGATCAAGACCAACTAAATAGTTCTGCAGTTCTCCATCAGCAGCCCGATCCCACAACGGATCGGGCTGTTTTGTCTGTGATACAATTTCCTCGTTATGCCTACCGAAAAAGTCGCCGAAAAACTCAAGACGCTGCCCACCAGGCCCGGCGTCTACCAATACTTCGATGCCAACGGCAAGTTGATTTACGTCGGCAAAGCGATCAACCTGCGCAACCGCGTCCGATCGTACTTCCACACGACCGTGGATTCCACCAAGACCCAGCGCCTCGTCGCCGAGATCGCCGATCTGGAGTGGATCATCACCGACAGCGAATTGGAAGCGCTGCTGCTGGAATCGAACTTGATCAAGCGGCACAAGCCGCATTTCAACATCCGCCTGAAGGACGACAAGCGCTATCCGTACATCAAGGTCGAGTGGCAGAACCCCTTCCCCAAGGTCTTGACGGTGCGCAAGATGGTCCAGGACGGCGCGCGCTATTACGGCCCGTTTACCAACGCCGGTCACGTCTACGCCACACTCGATACGCTGCGCCGCGCCTTTCCTTACCTCACCTGTGATCGCGAGATCACCGGCCAGGACAAGCGCGCGTGTTTGTACTACGACATCAAGTTGTGCAGCGGGCCGTGCATCGGCGCGGTGACGCAGGCCGAATATCGCGCCACGCTCGATAAGCTGTGCCACTTTCTGGAAGGCAAAACCGACGGCCTGGTGATCGACCTCGAACACAAGATGACCAGCGCCGCCGAGGCGATGCACTTTGAAGCGGCCGCCCAGTATCGCGATCAACTCAAGGCTTTACGCC
>JAUQXD010000263.1 GCA_030834835.1 Thermoflexales bacterium
GGGCGCGGTGCCTGCGCGCGACCGATCGATCCACTGAGCCCAACGAGTGAAGGTTGCTTATGGCCCAGATACGCCTCAATCACACGCGGATCATTTCGCACGAGGTCGGGCGTGCCTTCGGCAATCTTCTGCCCGTTGTCCATCACCATGACTCGATCGGACAGCTGCATCACCAGCGACAACTTGTGTTCGATCAGCAGCATCGTCAGGCCGCGCTGCTTCAGCGTCGCTATGAAGTCCAACATCTCCGCCGTCTCGGTCGGGTTCATGCCCGCCGTCGGTTCGTCGAGCAACAAGAGTCGCGGCTTCAGCGCCAGCGCGCGGGCCACTTCCAACCGGCGGCGATTGGCATACGACAGGCTGTATGCAGGTTGATGCAGCCGCGGCGTCAGGCGATTGCCGAACAAAGCCACAATCTCTTCGGCTTCGCGGCGCAGATGTTGCTCCTCAACTCGCGCCGATGGCGATGGGAGCAACCCGCCGACCAATTCACCCACGAAGCCCAGCGGCGAATGTGAGCGCGTGATGCGCCGACGCGCGTGTGCGCCAATCAGCACGTTATCGAGCACGCTTAAGTTGCCAAAGACGCGGCCATGCTGAAACGTCCGCGCAATGCCGAACGCCGCAAATTGATCGGCGCGTAGACCCGCTAACGATTGGCCAGCAAATACGATCGTGCCGTGCGTGGATCGATCGAAGCCCGTGATCAAATTGAACAATGTCGTCTTGCCCGCGCCGTTCGGTCCGATCACACTGACGGTTTCGCCGGCCTGCACCTCCAGGTCGACGCCATCGACCGCGAGGACGCCATCAAAGTTGCGCGATAGTTGCCTGATTTCCAGAAGTGCCATGCGTCTTCCTTCTTGATCCACTAAGGGCACGAAGGAACACTAAGTTGCTTAGTATTCTTCGTGATCTTCGTGTGCTTCGTGGATCGATGTTTTATTCTCGAAAGGGTCTACGGCTCCGCGTCCTCAACGGTGATGCCCTACACTGTCCCCAGTAGCCCCTGCGGCCTGAAACGAATCATCAGCAACAAGACCAGACCATAGACCAGATACCGATAATCCACGAAGCCGCGAAACAACTCTGGCAGCACCGTCAACGTCACCGCGCCGACGATCGCGCCGAACAGGTTGCCCATGCCACCTAAGATCACCATCGTCAACACCAGAATCGAGGTGGAGTTGGTGAACGTCTCGTGATTGATGTAGGTGTACATGTGCCCCGTGAACGCGCCGCTGATGCCCGCAATAAACGCGCTTGCGGCAAAGACCAGCGCCTTGTAGCGATTGAGATTGATGCCATAGGCTTGCGCGGCCACATCGTCTTCGCGAATCGCGCGCCACGTGCGGCCCAACGGCGAGCGCATCAATCGCCACAAAATGAGCGCGGCGATCAACAATAGCGCCAGCGAATACCAGTAGATGTCGCGCGGCGCAGTGGCTTCCAGCCCAAAGATCGCGGGCGGCGCAATGTTAGTGATGCCCATCGCGCCGTTCGTCACGGCATCCCAGTTCAAGATCGCGGCGGCGACGATCTCGCCGATGCCGAGGGTGGCAATCGCCACGTAATGCGCGCGTAAGCGGAACGCAGGCAGTACCAGCAGCGTGCCTAATATCGCGGTGATGATGGCCGACGCGATCAGCGACACCTCGAACGGCCAGTGCAACCGCTGCGTGATCAACGCCGATGAATACGCGCCGATCGCCAGAAAGCCCGCGTGCCCTAACGATGTTTGCCCCGCCGTGCCGGTGACCAGCGTCAAACTCAAGGCCACTAACCCCAGCAGCCACGCATTCGTCAACACTTGCAGCGCATACGGGTCTTTGATCACCAGCGGCAGACTCAGCGCAGCAACCACCAGCGCAATCACGGCCCAGTTCGGCACGAAGACCGATCGGGCGTTGGCGATGAACGTTCCGGTCAGTGGCTCAGGTGGCAGTTGTCGCTTTCGGCTGAAGAGGCCGTTCGGGCGCACGATCAGCACGACGATCAAAATCACAAAGGCAAATAGATTGCGATAGGTTGCACCAAAGATCGCCACGCCGAAACTTTCGATCAGGCCCAGCGCCAGCCCGCCGACGACCGCTCCCGGCACATTGCCCAGTCCGCCCAGCAAGTTCGCCGCAAAGCCTTTGACGCCCGCCTGAAAACTCATCGTCGGATAGACCGTGTTGAAATACAGGCCCACCAGCAGCCCCGCGATGCCGCCTAATATCGCCGCGATGGCGAACGCCGTTTGATTGACGCGATGCACATCCACGCCCATCTGCTGCGCCGCTTCGCGATCTTGCGCCGTGGCGCGCAGCGCCCAACCAAGTTTCGTGAAGCGCAAGAAGATGAACAGGATCGCCGCCGCGCCCAGACCGATGGCCGCGATCAACAGATCGATCGCGCCGATGCTGCCCCCACCGATCGGAATGCGCGTGCTCGACAGCGGATTGGGAAATGACTGCGGATTAGGTGTAAAGATCAGCTGCACTGCTTGATCGAGCACAAAACTGATGCCGATCGTCGCAAGCAGCGGCGCGATGCGGGCCGAGTTCTGCAAGCGGCGCAAGCCAAAGCGTTCGATCAGCAAACCGAGTGTGCCGCACACCACCGCGACGATCAGCAGCGCGATCGGCAGTGGCAGCTGCGCGCGCGTGATGGCGACCCAGCCCACATACGCGCCGATCATGTAGACCGAGCCGTGCGCGAAGTTGATCAAATTGCCCACGCCGAAGATCAGCGCGAGGCCGACGGCGGTGAGCGCATAGATGTTGCCGATCACCAGACCGTTGATGGTTTGATCAAAAAACGTCCGCAGAAAACCATCCATGCTTGTTCACACTTCGACCACGGATTACACAGATTTCACGGATAAAGTAGGCTAATCCGTGTCTGCCGTGTAATCCGTGGTTACGATTTCCTATGCAACCGCCGGCACCAGATCAGCGGCCAACCGCAGGGCGTGCAGATTCGCACTGGGCACATTGACGTTGGTGGCGCAGCCCGGCGTCAACAGGAAGCGCCGCCCACCCGTCGCCGCGATGGCTGCGCGCGCCTCTTTGATCACATCATCCGGCGAGCCGTATTGCAGCGGCCCGAGTTCATCGACGCCCCCCACGAGCGCTTGCAGGGTCAGATGACTGGCTTCGCCGACGGTGGGATTGTGCTGGCCTACCGCTGCCCAGTTGAGGGCGTGCACCGGATATTTGATCGCGGTGTCGAAGTAGATGCGCGGCCCGCAGGTATGCAGCAGATTGAACGGCGCGCCCTGCACCGCGTGCAGTACCTCCAGATCGTAAGGCTTGCCAAATTCTTCGTACTCGGCTTCGGTCAAGACGGCTTCGCGCGCCAACTTCACGATGGCAAAGAACAGACCGCTCGCACCTGCCTCAACGGTGGCCGCCGAATACTTGGCCAACGTCGCGGCGATGTTCTTCAACGCGGCATGCGCGCCCTGCGGGTTCTCACTCAGATAGTGGCGCAAACCGTCCACTTGCGCTTGCGTCGCGGCCTCGATCGAGTTGGTCTTCGGTCGCGCCACGAGGAAGGCCAGCACCGATAACGGCGAGAACACTGTTTGCAGGAAGTGTGCGCCGCCGATGCCCAACTTGATCCGCCGCAGCAGCGACAGTTGTTCGGCAAACACGCCGCTGGTTCCCGATATTTCTTTGATCTTATCGAGATCGGCGGGCGAATTGATCGGGCCGTCGATCAGGCGCGGCAGCACCGAATCGTAGTGTTCGTAATCGTACCGATTGCCCCACGCTTCGGCGTAATACGTCGCGCGCGGATTTACTTTCAGCCAGTCCCAGTCGTAGTCAAAGAAATGCCGCAGGCTGACACGCGCTAGCGATTCGGGCTGGCGTTCCTCATCGATGAAGTGCCGCCACGCCGATACGGGCACGCGATCGATGGCTTCGCCTTTCAACGCCAGATCGACACGTTCACGTTTGGTGAGTTGAGTCATGACTATCCTCCAAAGTAGGGTGTGGGGGCGTACACCGTCCGATCGGTTGGTGTACGCCCGCCGGTGTGATCACTTACTGCAGCGTCGGCTTGACGCCATCCCACGGCACGAACTGGCCGTCTTTCACGATCAATTGATTGAAGACCGGATTCTGCACGCGGCGTGTTTCCAGATCGAAGGTCACGCTGCCGTTGGTCACGCTGGGCACGTTCTTGAGTTTGGGCAGCGCATCGTGCACGCCCTGTCGCGTCGCGCCGCCAATCTCAATCGCTTTCGCGATCAGGACGATCGTGTCGTAGGCATGCACCGCGAAGAGATCAGGCTCTTCGTTGTAACGCGCCGTGTACTTCTCCACGAACGTCTTCACTTCCGGCCGCGGATCGGACGCGAGGAATTCACCCAGCACCAACGAGCCTTCCACCGCCGCGCCGCCGAGTTTGATGTAATCGGGCGATTGCAGCGAGCCGCCACCCACGATCGGTTGTGTGAGGCCCGCGTCACGCAGTTGCTGCGCGATCAACGCGCCATCGGCTTGATACGAGATCAGCACGATACCGTCGGGCTGCGCGTCGCGGATGCGCGTGATGGCCGATCGGAAATCTTTCTCGTCGGGCAGATACGCTTCCGACGCCACGACCTCGCCGCCGATCTCTTTCACACGGCCCGACAAGAGATCGAAGGAGGTCTTGCCCCAATCGGTGTTGAGGTTGAGCACGGCGACCTTCTTCAAACCGAGCGTGGTCACGGCGAAATCGGCCAACAGGGGCGAAGCCTGCTTCTGCGTCACCGAGTTGCTCCACGTGTAGTCGCCGCCCGCTTTGGTGAAGTCGGGATGCGAGTTGGTGAAACCGAACTGCACCAGGCCCGCGCGTTGATAGATCTGCGAAGCCGCCATCGACGCGCCGCTGCTGAAGTCGCCGAGTTCGACAATGATGCGCGGATCGGCCACGAACTTCTGCGCCACCACGACCGATTGCTTGGGATCGCTCTGCGAATCTTCAAACACGTACTCGATCTTGCGGCCATTGACGCCGCCCGCGCCGTTGATCTCGTCCAGCGCCAGATCGAAGCCCTTCTTCCACTGCGCGCCGTAACGCGCATTGGGGCCGGTCAGCG
>JAUQXD010000264.1 GCA_030834835.1 Thermoflexales bacterium
GCAGGGTCACGCCCTGCTGCTGGGCCTGCACGCTGTAGGCCAGGCCGGTGCGCTCCAGCAGCGCCAGCGGATCGACGGCGCGGCGGTTCAGCGACAATTCACCCGCATCGGCCAGCGACAGCATGCGCAGATCGTCGACGAGGCGCTGCAAGTGAACGACCTCGCCGTGCATGATGCCGTACAACCTGGCCGAGCCTTGCAAGCGATCGTCCTTCAAGCCTTCGGTGTAGCCGCGCAGGATGCTCAACGGCGTGCGTAGATCGTGCGCCAGATCGGCCGTCATCTGCTTGCGCAGCTGCGAGGCGCGGGCCAGATCGGCGCTCATGTGATTGAACGAGGTCGCCAGTTCGCCCAGTTCATCGTGTGAGCGGACGTTGACGCGCTGATCGAGTTGGCCGTTCGCCATCGCCTTGGTCGCGGCGGTTAATTCGCGGACCGGTCGGGTAAGCGTTCGCGCGAACAGGCCGCCTAATACGACGGCGAACAAGGCAGCCATCAAGACGCTCGTGATCGTGGCAGACGCAAGCCGCTGCAAGAAGTCGGTTTCGGGCGGCTGATCAGAGCGCGAGTCTTTGGGGTAATCTTTGCCAGAGACGAGTAGCATATAGCCGACGGTCTGGTCATTCACGCTGATCGGCGTGCTGCTGCTGATCTGATCGGGTGTGAGAGTTGCCCCGACAGCATAGCCGTGATTACCCAGCACCACCACGCGATTGGCATCGACCAGCGCGATGCTGCGGCTGTAGATACTCAGCGGCGGCCGCCTGGCGAGAGACTGCTCGACACCCGTCCACGCGCCCGCTTGAGCGTAATAATCCTTCAAGGCATCTTCCAGCACGGCCTGGTCGCGCACCGATAGAAATCGATCGAACTCGGATTGGGTGCGCAGACTGATCAACAGCGACGCCAACAGCACGCTGCTGACGCCGACGATCAAGAAGGCCAGCATGAGTTTCCAGGCGAGTGAGCGCATACGGTCCGATCGGGTGGTTACAGGCCGCTGGTTTTGTCTACCGAGAAACGATAGCCCAAACCATACACGGTTTCGATGTATCTGGGATGTTTCGCGTCGGGTTCGATCTTGGTGCGCAGATTGCGCACGTGCACGTCGATGGTGCGTTCGTAGCCTTCGTACGCATCGCCCGACATGCGATCGAGCAAATCGAGCCGTGAGAAGACCTGGCCGGGCGCGGCCATCAACGCGGCCAGCAGTTCAAATTCGGACGGCGTCAGATCGATGAGCTGATCGCCGACCTTGACGGTGCGCCCGCCGCGATCGAGCACGATGTCGGCCACGCGCAATAGATCGGGTTCGACGGCCGCTTTCTGCACGCGGCGTAAAACGGCCCGCACCCGCGCGATGAGTTCGCGCACGTTAAAGGGCTTGGTCACGTAATCATCCGCGCCCAGTTCCAGCCCCAGGATTTTGTCGGTGTCTTCGATTTTGGCCGTGAGCATGATGACGGGCGTGGCCGCTTCTTTGCTGTAGACGCGCATGAAGTCGTAGCCGCCCATCTCCGGCATCATCAGATCGAGGATGATCAGATCGGGCTTTTCGTAGCGCGCCACGTACAACGCCTCGCGTCCGTTGGCGGCTTCGACCACGCGATAGCCTTCTTGCTCCAGGTACACGCGGATCATCTCGCGCAGTTTCGCTTCATCGTCGACGATCAGAATGGTCTGGCTCATGGTGATGATTATACAAGCATTTAAGACTGCGCCTCACGCCAAGCCGCAAAGAAAAGCAAAAACTTTGCTGCTTTGCCGCTTGGCGTGAGATTCACAGGTTAGCGGCCCTTCAACGCCGGATGATAATACGTGGCTGCAATCGCCAGCACCGCTGCCAGGCCCAACATCGCCGGAGCGAGCAACGGACTCGCGCCACCCAGCGCGCCGGTGAGGATTTGCTCAGTCGTGGCGTTGGGATGAATCTCCAGCACAAAGCCGAGATTACTTTCAATGTGCTCGATCACGCCGAAGACGCTGCCCGCGATCAACACCGACATCAACCAGCGCACGCCGATCAAGACGGGACGCTGTGGGCGCAGCAGCGCCGCGCCCACAACGACCAGACCTACTCCGCACAATATAAACGGCAGCCATTGAATCGCTTCTTCAGTGTGGTTGATGACCCACAACTCTAAGATCGTGCCCGCTAAGAGTAAACCCGCGATCACCAGTAAGAATCGCCGCAGCCGCGCTAAGATGACGTCGGCGGTCATGGCGCGCTCAGATAGGTCTGTGCTGCGGCGACTTCATCCGCCGAGACATACGTCGCCAGTTTGGTCAGAAATGCTTCGTTTGACGCGAATGGCCGCGCTGCGATCAGTTCGGCCGCTTCGTTTGCCTCCAGCCCCGGAATCTGCTGCAACGTCGCCGCGTCCGCCTCGTTGACGGCGATAGGCACATACACATACTTCTCATACTCGGCCACTTGTGCATCGTCCACGTACTTGCCGATCTCGCGCCGGAATTGCTGAATACTGACGTAGGGCCGGTATTCAAAGAACTCGCGGATCATCCGATTGCCCATGCCCGGCACACCGGCTAGCAGTTCATCGGCAGTGGCCGTGTTCAGGTTCAACTTGGTGCTGACCATGGCCACCGGTGCGGGATCGGGCACTTCGGTTGGTGCGGCGGCAGGCATCGCCGGTTCGGTAGTGGCCACTGGGGCTGCTGAAGCGGTTGGGGTTTGATTGGCCGCCGTCGGTACAGCCGTTGGCGCGGCGACTGGTGCGGCTGGAGCCGGGGTCGCGGCGGGCGTCGAACTGCACGCCGCCATCGTCAAGATGAGCAACCCTCAGGCCGCTCGCGTGATTAGTGATCGAAACATGTCTCTATTCTCCCCTGGTAAAGTATTCGGATTCGTCAGATGATACAGCCTATAAAGGTGATGCCACACCTGGCGGTGGCGCTGGACGCTTGATCGAACGCAAGCGCTTGAGCAACTTTGACGCTGGCACAATCACCACGATAACAACGGTCATCATCACGAGCGACTTAATCACTTCACTCAGGCCCAAGAGACTTGCGCCGCCACGCCCCTCCCGATCACCTTCACCGCGCCCCAGGCCCCCGCGCTGAAAACCGCCTTGCTCAAAATTAGGGCGTGTGCCAGTCGTGAGCGGCTGACCGTTGAACTCGCGCCCGAAGGATCGTCCGCCTTCAAAGCCTTCGCGGCCTGGCAGCCCCAGATTACCAAACGCCCCCGCTGAGTTTAACGCGCTGGCAACACCCACAACCGCCAGGGCCGCCGCCAAAATAATCAGGGTGCGAACGATGATCTTCATGCTTGCACCTCCGATCGGGCTTTGGCCTGTCCCCGATTGAAGATCGGATCGATCAGGTAACGCTTGAAGGTCTTGACGATCCATGACCAGTGCAGGGCAATGTGCGCACCGGTCAGCATCACGGCGATGTCCGACGTCAGGCTGTGCAAGACCCGCCATGTGCCTTCGCGCGGAAAACGGATGCCAAACAGCGGCAGCGCCACTTCCGAGATCATCACGCCCGTAAAGATAATCAGCGTCACGTCGATAAAGAGCAGCGCGTTCAGCAGATAATTGATCCGCGCCGAGCCTTGCACGCGGCCAAAGAAACGTTTGGTCACGCCGACGATCCACGGCCAGTGCAGCAGCAGATGCACGATGATGGCCGCGGCAAAGGCCAGGCTCAGCCATTCATGAATCGCGATGCCGCTGAAGCGCGGCGCGGTCGTGATCAAGAAGGCCACGAAGATCGCGGCATCGACGAGCAGATCCACTTTGGTCCGATTGAGTTTCTTGCGTTCCCCGGTCATGAGTGAGTGTCAACCTCGCTGTGTTGGATAGTGGAAATTGTAGCAAGAACTTATTTAGAGATTGTTAAGGAGCGATTGGAACAGTATTGGGATTTGAGCGCAATGGCCGGATATAAAATCAGCGCGCCACCGATTGACATTGGTGGCGCGCTGAAGAATCAACGAGAACGAAGGATAACCCGGCTATGCCTTGCTGACACATCACCCAGCATGGCCGGCGGGTGGCAGGCTAAGCGTGATCTGGCGATACCCCCCGGCGGCGGCCATCATATAGCCCGACAGGTAGGCAACATCCACAATGGCGCTGAGCAAATTGCTGCCGGTCACGTAGGTGTTGGTCCACACGCCGTAGGAAAACGTCAGGCCGGCGACCGCAAACAGCAAGATGCTGACGACCATGAACTGCCAGGGCCGGCTGACCAGGCCCTGCCCCATAAATAGCAGGGACAGGGTCGCAAGATACGCCACGCCAAAATCGCCGACCAGGTAATAGGCGACGATCAGCAACTGCATAAAGGCAACGTGGCCGGGATTGGACAGGATGTACTGCAATAGCACGATCAGGATCACCGCCAGCGCGCCCAGGTAAACAGCCAGCACCGTCAGCTTTCGACGCCGACTGACCTGAACATCCAGCGCGCGATATTGCAGCACCAGGCTCGCCAGGATGGAAATGAACCCTATGCCCCACGAGACGTCGACCGCGGATGGGTACCCGGCCGATTGGCCCGAAAAATAGTAGAAGAGCCACAGCGATTCGGACACGGTCAACACCGTCATGCCGGCGCCAAACAACAGCCACACGCGGCGCGCGGCGATGCCCGGCTCAAACAACCGGCCGGCTCGCAGCGCCAGGATCGTCGCCAGCAAAGCGAAGGCGGCAAACAAGATATGGGTCAGGACGAGCAGCACTTCGCTGCCGCCAGGCTGCGCGATATACAGCCCGCCATAAATC
>JAUQXD010000265.1 GCA_030834835.1 Thermoflexales bacterium
CACACTTCGGGAGGTTCCGGCCAAAGCATTTCGTCGTTCAGGTCGCTTAGTTTGCAGTGAGTTTTGTGACTAACTCTATATCGGTCAACATACTCGACATTGTAATGACGCGCAGACATATTGGTTCCGTCCCTCCCAACCCAACGTACGGCAGTAACGATGTCGGAAGCACCTTTGCTGTGCAGGTAGTTGCGAATCCTTTGCTGGTGGGCGTTAGACCGCAAACGTTCTAAATAAAGGCCAAGGGCCAACAAAACGACAACTATTACCAACTGGTCCACTGTTCTAAGCCTATCAACATTTTATTGGTCGTTCAGACCAGACGGCTATTGCGGCACCTGCACGAATTCCAACTCGCCGTCGACCTTCTGCACCTGGAAGATGTAGATGCGCTGCTCTTTCAGATCGCCGCTGGCTTCATAGGCGACCTGGCCGACGGGCGTCGTGAGGTCGATCGAGCGCAGGGCGGCCGCCACCTGTTTGGAGTCAATCGAGTTGGCTTGCTTCACGGCTTCGCCCAGCGCCTTCAGCGCGCTGTAGCCATTGATGCTGTAGGTATCGGGATTACGATATTCAACCGCCTGATACGCGGCAATCCAGGCCTTGTCCACCACCGAACTGGGCTGCGGCGCGAAGGAACTGATGTACATGCCCTCGGCGGTGTTATCGCTCTCGTCAATCGTCGCGCTGAGGAAGGCGCCGTCGCTGGCCATGAAGGGCAGCAGCACGCCGCTCTTCACCAGCGCATTGCGCAGGTAGGGCGTCTCGATTTCATAACCGGCATAGAAGATCGCATCGGGCGCGGCGGCCTTAATCTGCTGCACTTCCGCACTGTATGCGCTCTGCTCGACTTTGACTTGCAGGTTAATCACAGCCTGCGCGCCGAGTTTGCCCAACTCATCGCTGAGCAGCTGCGCCAGACCGATGCCGTACGGATCGTCGTTGTGAACGATCGCCACGCGCCTGGCCTGAATCTGATTCACCAGAAACGCTGCATCGACACGCGCCTGCGTGGCATCGTTGGCGTTGATGCGGAAGAAATTGCCATAGCCCTGCTGCGTCAGGCTCATCTCGCTGGAGGTCGGCGTCAACACGACGAGGGGCAGGTCTTTGTACACGTTCATCGCGGCAATGGTCTGACCGCTGTTGTAGTGGCCCACCACGCCCAGCACGCGCTTGCCCGCCGCCAGGTCGGCTTTGACCTGCTCGGCCAGCGTGACCGCCACGTCGCTGTCGCTTTCATCATCCAACGGCACGACGACGACCTTGTAGCCCAACAGGCCGCCTGCGCGATTGAACTCTTCCGCCGCCAAACGCACGCCGCCCAACACGGTCTGTCCGCCGTTCGCCTGGAAACCAGACAGCGGCGCGCCCACATAGACCGTCAACTCGCCTTTGGTCGGCTCGCTCGATCCGCCGCAGGCCGCCAGCACCAGCGAGGCGATTATCAATAACGCCATCAAACGCCACACGTTTCGCTTTTGCATACGTTACCTCACTACTTTGCGATGTTAAGTTCGCCACAAAAGAACACATGGATCACAGAGACGATCTAATCTCTCTCTCGTGTTCTTTGCGTTCTCTCGCGGCAAGTCAGGGAATCTAGCATTGTCAGGCTGCTCGTCAGCCGATTGATCGATTCGCTGCGACCTGAATCGCTTGATCGCTGATTCATTGATTCGCTTGCTTCTCCATCAAGTAGGCATCCTCGCCGTCGCCGTAGTAAGCGCGCCACGTATCGACGATGTCGTAGCCCAACTTGCGATACAACTTCAACGCGGCGACGTTGCTCACGCGCACCATCAACTGCAAACGCGCCAGAGCCGATCGGTCTTCCACCGCCCGCATGAGTTGTTCGCCGATGCCGCGCCCCTGCCAATCGGGGTCCACCCCGATCGTGACGATGATCGTGTGGCCTTCGTGCGGGCGCGGATCGCCGGCCACGAAGCCGACGATCCGATCACCCGCCATTGCTTTCAGTGAAATCACGGTCGGCCAGAGACACAGCCCCAAAAACTCGTACCAGGCAAACGCATCGATTGGTCTGAAGCAGCGCCGATCGAGCTTCACCAGCGCGCGCGTGTCGCGCCACGACGCCGGCACGATCTGGACAGGACCTGACAGGTTTGAATCACTCGCGTCATGATCTGACATACATCACATACCTGTCAGGTCGAAGTTATTTCGTCGCAGGTTACTGCGCCGCAGGTTACTGCGCCGCATCCTGCGTCATACCAATGATGGGCTTCAGCAGGTTGGTCAATTCCATCGGGAAAATGTACTTGGTCGACGGGCTGGAGCCGATCGTCTTGAGTGCTTCCAGATATTGCAGCGTCATGGTCTTGGAATCGACGGTCTTGGCGACGCCGTAAATCTTATCCAGCGCCACCGCGAAACCATCGGCCACCAGCGCCTGCGCGGCCCGCTGGCCTTCGGCTTCCAGAATGGCCGCCTGCTTCTTGCCTTCCGCCGACAATACGGCTGCCGTCTTCTGGCCTTCCGCCACCGTCACGGCCGCTTCGCGCGTACCCAACGCTTCGGTCACCACGGCGCGGCGGGTGCGCTCGGCGCTCATCTGGCGCGTCATCGCCTCTTGAATCTCGCGCGGCGGCACGATCTCGCGGATTTCAACCGCGGTCACCTTCACACCCCAGCGCTCGGTCGTCTCGTCCAACTTCGCGCGCAGCACCTGGTTAATGTGCTCGCGCTGCGCCAGCACATCGTCCAGCGGGATGTCGCCGATGACGGCGCGCAGCGTCGTCGTGGCGATACCCAGCGCCGCCTGCCGG
>JAUQXD010000266.1 GCA_030834835.1 Thermoflexales bacterium
ATGTGCTGGTGGCGCTAATGGGGCTGGTACCCGATCGGGTGGCGATCATCCAGCGGGTGCGGCACTTCGGTGTGCCGTTGTACGAGTTCACCCGCGAACGCGATCTGGATCTGTGGCGAAAATAACCCCCACCCAGCCTCCCCCGTTCTCACAAGCACGAGAACAGGGGAGGAGTCGAAGCTAACACACGCTCATGTCAACCACTGAAGTTCGATCCATTCGCGGCAGTCTTTTGACGGCCCTCACTCAGACGTTGATCGTCGGGGCGATGGCCGTTTGCGCGTCGCTGGCGCTGGTGCAGTTCGGGCAAAAGCTCGTGGCCGCGTGGCGCATCGATTACATCCCATTCGCCAGTCTGGGCGTGGCTTTGATCGCGGCGACGACCACGCGCTGGCTGCGACAACCCAATCTGCCGCTGCCGTGGTATGTGCTGCGCGGCGTCGAAATCATCGCATTGTTTCTCGCGGCTCGATCGATCCTGGGCATTCTGCGCGGCCCGGATTATGTGGTCAAATACGATTCGTTTTACGGCGGCATCGACAATGAATTGTTCGCGCTGGTGGCCGTGCTGAGCGTCAGCTGGCTGCTAAGCTGGCAATTGACGCGCTGCCTGCTGGACGTATCCGGAGCAGTGCCGCAGGCCGATCGAGACTTAATGCAAGACCTGGATAACGAGCGGCAGGCGGCGCGGCAAACGTTGAGCCTGACAATCCTGGGCGCGGGCATCGTCATGGTCTTGCTCAACGCCGTAATCCGCATGAGTTTGCGCAACAGCGGTGCAGTGGACGAAGCCGCGCGTGTGCCCGTGGCGCACCTGTTGATCTATTTTGGATTGGGCTTGATTCTACTGAGTCACACCCGCCTGACAGTGCTGCGATCGGGTTGGGTGTGGGAGCGGCTCACCGTCGCGCGCGGCCTCCCCGCCAGCTGGATCGCGGCGACGCTGCTGATTTTAGGCAGCATGGCCCTGGCCGCGATCGCCTTGCCCACGCGGTATTCGCTGGGTTTGTTTGGCACGTTGAATTATCTCCTGACACTGCTCGTGTCCCTGGTGCAGTTGATCTTCTATTTCATCGCCTTTCTCTTCGCCGCAATTTTGAGCCTGTTTTTCCCGCAGATCGAAGCGCCCGCCCGCCCGCCGCTACTGCCGCCTCCACCCATCGAAGCGCCTGAAGTCACGGTCGCGCCGCCCGTCATTTCGGAGTTCGTGCAATCGCTGATCTTCTGGATCGTTTTCTTGAGCGTGTTAGGCTACTTGATCTATCAATACACGCGCCGCAATCCCGTGTTGATGGGTGCCCTGCAACGTCTGCCCGGCTGGGGCTGGTTCGCGCGATTGTGGCAGCGGTTGCGTCGATTGCTGGGTGGATGGAGCGCACAGTTGGCAACCGCGATTCAGGTTCGCCTCGCGGCCCGATCGGCCCCCGCAGCTCGATCGGCCGCTGGCCCGCGCCGTTGGTTCAATCCGCGCCGGTTGTCGCCGCGCGATCAAGTTCAGTTCTACTATCGCGCTTTGCTACGACGCGGCAACGAGCGCGGTCTGCCGCGCCGACCGGCCCAGTCGCCTCGCGAATACCTGCACGACCTGCGCCGGCACTTGCCCGAGGTGGACCCCGAACTTACCGGGTTGACCCGCGAATTCGAAGACGCGCGCTACAGCACGCACGATGTCTCAGCGCAACGCGTGTCGACAGTAAAGGGCTACTGGCAAAGGATCAAACGCTGGCTCAAACGCTAAATCTGCGCCGAGAAAAAGTACCGGCCCGATCGGGCTTGAAGTCCGATCGGGCCGGTTGCTACCCCGACGAGGAGTGGTTCCCCATCAGGTCTGTGATTGACTATCGCCGGATGATCGGGGCGAACAGCCGGGTCAGATCGATGATCAACCGTCCGGTCTGATCCAGCTCAAACGGATCGCCGGGGTGAACGCCGTCCAGATCGCCGTAGAACCAACCGGCGTTGGGATTGCCCGCACCCCAGTTGCCTTCGGCGCGCACGGCGTAGGAGTAGACTCCTGTCGCCGTCACCACCACATCGGCTTCAAAGATGTCGTTGTTGCCGTTCTGACCGGTGTAGGCGGCGTTTGTCCAGCTCCAACCCGAGACGGCGATGGTGCTGAGGCCGTAGCCCACCTGATAGTTCAGGCCGCGGCCCAGGCCCGCATCGTTGGTCAGACCCTGGTAGTACGCTTCACCAATCAACGGACCGGCGCTGCTGTTCACTTTGCCATTGATCGTGGCCGCGCTCATGATGTGCATGTAGCCCGGCACGACGTGGCGATAGTGGTGAGCGGTGGCGCTGGTGGTCACGGTGATCGATCGGTTATTGGTGTTCAGCCAATCCCACTGATCGCCGCCGCTCTTGACGATATACTTGAACTCGTAGCCGGCGGCCGCCAGGTTCACGGTCGCCGTAAAGACGGTGTAACCGGCGTCGTGC
>JAUQXD010000267.1 GCA_030834835.1 Thermoflexales bacterium
ATGCCAACCATCTCTCTGACTCGACGAACCTTTTTAGAAGGATCGGCCGGCAGCGGCAAGACGACGCTGGCTGTGGCACACTTGCGCGACCTGATCGATAGCGGCGCGCCCGGCAACAGCGTCTTGATTCTTGCGCCGCAACGCAGTCTGCTGAAGCCCTATCAGGTGCTGCTGCATCAAGCGGATTTACCGGCAGGCGAACAGATCGACGCCTTGACGATTGGCGGCCTGGCGCGGCGCTCGGTAGATTTGATGTGGCCGGCGGTTGCGGCCGAGGGCGGCTTCAAACAACCCGATCGGCCACCCACCTTCCTCACGCTGGAGACGGCGCAGTATTATATGGAATTTGTCGTGCGCCCGTTCGTGGCCGAGCGCTTTTACTTTGAGCATGTGCGCGTCTCGCCCGATCGCCTGTACAGCCAATTGCTGGACAACCTCAACAAAGCGGCGCTGGTCGGCTTTCCGCACACCGAGGTTGGCAAGCGCCTCATCGACGCCTGGGAAGGACCGTCGGCGCAGACCATCACGTTTGCGCAAGTGCAAGACTGCCTCAATCGTTTTCGCGAATATTGTCTGACGCATAATCTGCTGGATTTTTCCCTGCAAATCGAGTTGTTCCGCGATTTGCTCAAGCGCGGCTGGTTCCGCGAACGGCTCTTCAATCGTTATCAGCATCTCATCATCGATAACGTCGAAGAGGACACGCCCGTCATGCATGACCTCTTACGCGATTGGCTGCCGCACACGGCTTCGGCGCTGATCGTGTACGATACCGATGCAGGCTATCGATCGTTTTTGGGCGCCGATGCTCAATCGGCTTACACGTTGCGCGAGAGTTGCGATGAGCAAATCGTTCAGACTCAATCGCATGTAACCTCGAGCGACCTGCACCATCTTGAAGATCATGTCTCGCGCTTGCTGGGTGTGCATAGCGATCTCCCTATGCGAACGGACGGACACGCCGCGCTCGAATTCGGCGGCGGGCGTTTTCATCCGCAGATGATTGACTGGACCGTGGAGCGTATCGTCGATCTCATCAAGCACAACGTCGAGCCGTGTGACATCGTCGCACTGGCGCCGTTTCTGGGCGATGCGCTGCGCTTTGCGATCGAAGAACGCCTGCATCCACACAACATCCCGACGCGATCGCTGCGGCCCTCACGCGCGTTGAATGAAGAAACAGTCACGCGCGGCTTGATGACGCTGGCGGCCCTCGCACATCCCGATTGGCAGATCGTGCCCCCGCAGGCCGATGTGGCGCAAGCCTTGATTTTGTGCATCGCGGGCCTCGATCCGGCGCGCGGGCACCTGCTGGCCGAACGACTTTATCGGACCAAAGATGGCAAAGCATCGTTCAATTCATTCGATGTGCTGAAGCCCGAACTGCAAGATCGAATTGGTTACGAGGTCGGCGCGAAGGTCGATCGATTGCGCACGTGGCTGAGCGAAGTCCGATCGGGCGAAGCACAACCGCCGCTCGATCATTTTCTGGCGAAGCTGTTTGGCGAAGTGCTGTCGCAACCAGGCTTCGGCTTTCATGATCAAATCGATCCAGGCCGCATCACCGCGCAGATCGTGGAGTCGGCGCGCAAATTTAGACAGACCATCAACCCCGATCCGTATGCGGCCAGCGTCGATCCGACTGTGGCGCGTGATTACGTGCGGCTGGTGGCCGAAGGCGTCGTGGCCGCCACGTATGTGGTTAGCCCATATGCCGAGACGCCGAACGCCGTGCTGCTCGCGCCCGCGTACACGTTCTTGCTCAGCAACGAATCGGTCAGTTATCAGTTCTGGTTGAATGCGGGCAGTCCGGCGTGGTGGGAGCGGTTATATCAGCCGTTGACGCATCCGTATGTGCTGCGGCGTGATTGGCCGCGCGACCAGAAGTGGACGGATACCGACGAGCAAGAAGCGCGACGCCTGGCGCTGTTGCGTTTGTTGCGCGGCTTGATTCGCCGTTGCCGCACGAAGATCTACCTTGCGATTAGCACGCTCAACGAACAAGGTTTCGAGGAACGCGGGCCGCTGCTGACGCTGGTTCAGCAAGTGCTACGCGATAGTGGAAATTAGTCATGCTGCCTGAAATGTTCGACATATGGCGTGAAGTCAACGGCATGCCCAGACTCGCCGGGCACAGCCCATGGCGGCCCTCGTTAACCACGAGGCGTATCGCCATGATACTGGTGGCGGCTATGCCGACACTGATCAACATCGGCATCGGCCTGGCTTATTTTCTCGGCGGGCGCGGCAAATGGCCGGTGGCAGCCGCTTATATCACCAGCCTTGCCTTGACGATCGTCATCGCTATCACGATTGTGCGCGCACTCAAGCGCCCGATCGATCTGGACGAGCAGCGCGGCCAACTCGATTGGCTGGACAGCATGGACGGCGATGAGCGCAGTCTCTGGCGAGGCGTTGCTGCGCGTTGGTTGCGCCAGTCGGCGGTTTTAACGGTGCTGGGTCTGGTGCCGGTGTTCAGTGCCATTACGTGTACTGCTGCCATCATCCGCACGACGCGCGTCTTGCAGATCGCACACGCAGTCGGGGTGCCGCCTGCTTACAAGCGCACGGCGCAGATCGTTCGAATCGCCGCGACTATCATCCTGGGCACTTACGGCGCAATCGCCACCTTCCTGCCCTTCTTCGCCATGCGCTCAGCCATCAATCCGCCGATTATTCTGCGACCTTAGCCTGTCGCAAGGAAAACCTGGCAGCTCTATAATCGGCCCTCGCGCTGATCGTCTTCGGCGCGATTTCCATCTTTAGCCAAATGACTTATGAACTCTGAATTCTCCATCAACCTCAACTGGGCGCCCGGCCGCCGCGATTCCGCCGCACGCTGGGTGCTGTCGCACGCTCTGCGCAACAAACGCTGGATCGTGATCTTGCTGATCGGCGCGCTGGGCAATGGCCTGGGCGCGTCGCTGATGTTTGTCTACATCGGCCAGGCGTTCAACGCCGTCGCGCAGCCGCCCGTCAACTACGCGCTGATCGGCGCCGCCGCGATCGGCATCGCGGTCTCACAGATCGTGCGCGGCGTGCTGCAACTGGGTCGCAACTTCGGCAGCGAAGTCATCGGGCAGCGATTGGAACGCGATGCGCGCCACGAACTCTACGCCAGCCTGATCGGCAAGAGCATGACCTTTCACGATCAGCAATCCGTCGGCGACGTGATGGCGCGTGCCACCAACGATGTGCGCGAAGTCAACCTGATGATGAACCCCGGCCTGAATCTGGTGGTTGGGTCCGGCATGTTCTTGCTCGTGCCACTGTTCGTCGTGCCGACGCTGCACCCGGCGCTCATCGCCGTGCCGCTGGTGTACATCTTCGCCTACTTCATCACGCTGCAACGCTATCTTCAGCAATTGCAGCCCGCAACCGAAAATGTGCGTCGTCAATTTGGCGACATGAACGCCGTGCTGGCCGAATCGATTGAAGGCATCGAGACGGTGAAAGGCGCGGCGCAGGAAGAGCAGGCCATTGAGAAGTTCGAGTCGGGCGCGGGCGCGTATCGCGACGCGTATGTGCGGCAGGGCTTCATCGAAGCGCGCTTTATCCCCCTGCTCCTGCTGGGCCTCGCCAACGCGCTCGGCCTGGCGCATTCGCTGATCCTGTTTCGACAGGGGCTGATCGACATCGGCGCCGTGGTGGCTTTTAACGGGCAGCTGCTGTTGTTCGGATTCCCCACCTTCACGTCGGCGTTTGCCTATCCGCAAATCGCGTCCGGCCTGTCGAGCGCGCGCCGCATCCTGGCGCTGATCAACGCGCAGAGCGATCTGGACGAAAATCGAGCGGGCTATGCTAGCGAGATGAGAGGCGCGATCCAGTTCGATCACGTGACGTTCAACTACCGATCGGATACGCCCGTCCTCGACGACGTGAGTTTTGCAGCGCAGCCGGGGCAGACCGTCGCCATCGTCGGCCAGACGGGTTCAGGCAAGACCAGCATCATCAAGCTGCTCAATCGCATCTACGATACCAACGCCGGCCGCGTGTTGATCGACGGCGTCGATGTGCGCGACTGGCAGATGGCAGCCTTGCGACAGCAGATTTCCATCATCGAACAAGACCTGTTTTTGTTCTCGCGCACGATTGCGGAGAATATCAAGTTTGGCAATAGCGGTGCCACGCCAGAACAGGTGGAAGCGGCGGCGAAAGCGGCACAGGCGCACGACTTCGTCATGAATTTTGCCGACGGCTACAACACCATCGTCGGCGAGCGCGGCGTAACGCTCTCCGGCGGGCAGCGGCAACGCATCGCGTTGGCGCGCGCGCTGCTGACCGACCCGAAGATTCTGATCCTTGACGACGCGACCAGCGCCATCGACAGCGCCACCGAAGATCAGATTCAGCAAGCCATCTACACGGCCGCGCGCGGCCGCACCACGATCTTGATCACGCATCGCCTGTCGCAGATTCGCTGGGCGGATGTGATCGTCGTCATGCGCGGCGGCAAAGTCGCAGCCATCGGCTCGCACGATGAATTGCTGGCGAAGTCGAAGGCGTATCAGAGAATATTTGCAAGATGAAGACGTGCTGCGTGTTGCGTAGTGCGTGATGGCCTGCACTACAACTGACACGCACCACGCACCACGGAGCACGTATGGGTATGTTTGGCGGCCTCAATGCCGAGGCTTATGATCGCAGTTACACCGATCGGGCGTTGCTGGCCCGCATCTTCAAATACTTCAGCACCTATCGCAAACGCATGATCCTGGTGTCGATCGCCACGGTGGCGATGGCGATCTTCGGCGCACTCAATCCGCTGCTCGTGTCAGACGGCGTCGAGTCGCTGGTCAACGCCCAGACCGATTTGTATCTGCTTGGCCTGATCGCTGTGGTGCTGTTGATCGGCGTGTTGAACTGGGTGGCGAACTGGGCGCGCCGCCGCCTGACCGCGACGATTACGGGCGACGCGGTGCTGGCCTTGCGCCGCGATGCCTTCGATGCCTCGGTCAAACACGATCTGTCGTTCTATGATGAATTTCAGGCGGGCAAGATCGTCAGTCGCATCACGTCGGACACGCAGGAATTTGCGCAGATGGTCACGCTGGTCACCGACTTGATCAGCCAGGTGTTGACGGTGATGATTCTGTTGCCGATCCTGTTTACGATCGAGTGGCGGCTGACATTGCTGGCGCTGGCGATGACGCCCGTGGCGTACTTTACGGCGAGCGGCTTTCGATCGCTGGCGCGGCGCGCCACGCGGCAAGGCTTCCGCGCAATGGGCGAAGTGAATGCCGCCGTGCAGGAGGCCGTGACAGGTATTCAGATCGCCAAGAACTTCCGGCAGGAAGATGCGCTGTATCAACACTTTGTGGGCATCAACAAATTATCGTATCAGGTGAATCTGCGGCGCGGCTTCGTGTTAGCCAATGTCTTTCCGACGTTGAATGCGCTGACGGGCGTGGCGACTGCGATTCTCGTTTACTTCGGCGGGCTTTCGGCGGCGGGCGGCGACATTTCGATCGGGGCGTGGTATCTGTTCGTCGCCAGCGTCGATCGGTTCTGGTTTCCCATCATCAATATCGCCGCGTTCTGGAGTCAATTTCAGGCGGGCCTATCGGCGGCCGAGCGCGTCTTCGCGCTGATCGATGCTGAGCCGGTAGTGCATCAAGTGGACAACCGCCCTGCCCCGGCGCTGCGCGGCGAGATCAAGTTCGATCGCGTCAATTTCCGTTACACCGAACAAGAAGACGTGCTCAACGATTTTTCGCTGCATATTTGCGCCGGCGAGAATGTGGCGCTGGTGGGTCACACCGGCGCGGGCAAAAGCAGCGTCGCCAAGTTGATCGCGCGCTTCTATGAATTTCAATCCGGCGCCATTACGCTGGATGGCCACGACATCCGCTCGTTCGACTTGAACAGTTACCGCAAGCAACTGGGCATCGTGTCGCAGACGCCGTTTTTGTTTGCAGGCACCGTGGCGGATAACATCCGTTACGCGCGACCCGAACTAAGCGATGACGAGATTGAGACGATTGCGCGCCGCATTGGCAACGGCGAATGGCTGGATACGCTGCCGAACGGCCTGCAAAGCGATGTGGGCGCGCGCGGCTCACGGCTCTCGATGGGTCAGCGGCAACTCGTCGCACTGACGCGCGTGCTGGCGCAGCGCCCGGCTGTGTTCATCCTCGACGAAGCCACCGCCTCGATCGATCCGTTCACAGAAAGCCAGATCAAAGATGCGCTCGATTTGATTTTGGCCGATTCAACCTCGATCTTGATCGCCCATCGGCTCTCGACGGTGCGCAGTGCCGATCGGATTATTGTGATGCGCGCGGGCGGCATCATCGAAGAGGGCAATCACGACGCGCTCATCGCGCAGCGCGGTCATTACGCTGAACTATACAACGCCTACTTCCGGCATCAATCGCTGGAGTTTGTCGATACCAATCCACGGCTAAAGTTCGCTTTAGAAGCAAAGGCCACCAGCGGCTAAGGGAAAAGACTAGAAACAACCATGGAATCCATTCGAGAACTCTATCGCATCGGCGTCGGCCCATCGAGCAGTCATACGATGGGGCCGCGTAAGGCCGCCGAGATTTTTCGGCAGCGCTATCCAGAGGCGCATCGTTATCGCGTCACACTATTCGGCAGTCTGGCCGCTACCGGTAAGGGCCACCTGACCGATCGGGCCGTGCACGCGCCGCTTGCGCCGATCCCCACCGAGATCATCTGGCAGCCCGATCAGCAATTGCCCTTGCACCCCAACGGCTTGCGCTTTGAGGCGCTCGACAATCAGAACAATGTCACGGCAACGTGGGAAGTGTACAGCATCGGCGGCGGCGCATTGCGCGAAGCCCGGTCAGAGCAGCCGATTCAGTCGGTGTATGACTTGAACACGCTGGCTGATATTCTCGCTCATTGCGAAGCGACCGGCCAAACGTTGTGGGAGTATGTTGAAGAGCGCGAGGGAGTAGACATCTGGTCGTTTCTGAAAGACGTCTGGCAGGCGATGAGTGCCGCCATCGATCGCGGCTTGCGGGCCGAAGGTGTGCTGCCCGGCGGCCTCGGTTTACCCCGCAAGGCGTGGGCATTCTATCGCAAAGCGAATATGTCCGGCCCGCATCTCAAGCGATTGGGCACACTCTCCGCGTATGCGCTGGCCGTCTCCGAAGAAAACGCGGCGGGCGGCGTGGTGGTGACTGCACCCACTTGTGGTTCGTCGGGCATTGTGCCCGCAGTGCTGCGCTATCTGCAAGAGAATGTGGATAGTCACGAAGAAGTGACTTTGCGCGCACTCGCCACCGCTGGCTTGATCGGCAATCTGGTCAAGAATAATGCGTCGATCTCCGGGGCGCAAGTGGGCTGCCAGGGTGAAGTGGGCGTGGCGTGCGCGATGGCGGCCGCTGCCGCCGCTCAATTTTTGGCGGGCACCGTGCGCCAGGTGGAATATGCCGCCGAGATGGGGCTGGAACATCACCTGGGCCTAACGTGCGATCCGGTGGCGGGCCTGGTGCAAATTCCCTGCATCGAACGCAATGTCTTTGCCGCGTCCCGCGCGCTCACCTGCGCCGATTATGCGTTGTTCTCCGACGGCAGTCACCGCATTTCGTTCGATGAGGTGGTCACCGTGATGGGCCAAACCGGACGTGATATACCGATCTCTTATCGCGAGACGGCGCTGGGCGGATTGGCGACGATCTATCGGATGCGGCAGCCGCACTCAGCCGGTTAAGGTTCTGCATGCCCCTCACGATAATACGGCAATCGGCAACCACACCGTAAACGCCGCGCCACGACCGACTTCGCTTTCGACAGTGATGCGCCCGCCCAATCGATCCATGATTTCTTGCGAGATGGCTAAGCCCAGGCCGGTGCCGGGCGCGCTGGCCTGGCGACCGGCTGCGCCACGGTAGAAACGTTCGAACAGGTGCGGCATATCCTGCGCCGAAATGCC
>JAUQXD010000268.1 GCA_030834835.1 Thermoflexales bacterium
CGCCCACAAAGATGTCACCCAGCAGCCCGAAGCCGCGGCCTTTCATGACCTGTCCGCTCAACCAACCGGCAATTGCTCCCACCACAATCCACGATAGCAGTCCCATTTGATTTTCTCCTTCACTGTTCGACTACGGGTTGATAAACATTCATGTTGCTGCGTCTACTATCTCGGCTTCGATCGCCGTTGACTATCAGCGGGAGGCTGATTTGTATGTAAGCCAAAGTTGAAATCGGTTGTCAGTGTTTGGACTACACGCGCGATCTGGCCCGGCTGCGGCCAGTGGCCGGACCTCACGGCGGTCCACTTACGGCAACGGTTCAAATTTGAATAAGATGTACGCATCGGTCACGCCTTCATAGTATTCGACTCGCAGCGTGTGCGGCCCGGCCACGAGGTTGACATCGGCTGTATACATCAGCGGTGTGGCCGGATGCCATTCGTTAATAATCAGGTTGTCGTCGACATACACGCGCACCCCGTCGTCGGCCTGGGCGGAGAAGCGATACCACCGGCTTTCAAAATTGAAGATGCGCGTCCAACGCACTGAGAAGTAGTCCGCGGCTACGCCCGGAGGGTCCGGCGGGTTCTGTCCCCAGTTGAAGTTGATGTCGTTATCATCACGCACCATCAGCGGCGCGTCCTGCAGGCTGGCATTACCGAAGTATTCACCGCGCCACGCGCCAACGACCGGCGGCAGGGCCACCGGGGGCGGCGCCGACTGCGGCAGCGGCGTATTGGTCGGCAATGGTGTACTGGTGGGCAGCGGCGTGCCCGTCGGGAGTGGCGTATTGGTCGGGAGTGGGGTGTTGGTCGGCGCGCTGGCGATCAAGGTTTCGGTGCTCACGGGCGCGGCTGTCACATCCGGTCCCAGCCAGGCCAGGCCCATCACGCTGCCCGCCGCAAATACCGCCAGGAACAGCACCGCGATGACCATCCAGGTCGGAATCAACGCCGGGCTCACGATTTGCCCGGTATGCGATTGACTTTCATCGTCATGACCGGCGACCTTGACCGAATACACATCGACCCTGGGGCGGCCGATCCAGTGCGGCCGGCGCGGGACGGTTCGAAATTCGACCTCGGCCGTGCCATCCGCGGCCAGCGATAGTTGTTGCTCGGCCGGCCGGAATTCGTTGCGATGGTCTGGATCGAGCCAGGTCAGGGTGAACAGGTGCGGCGCGTTCCCGGCGTTGTGGACGGCGACGTGGGCCAGCTCATTGGGGCCAATGCGCGGCGGATTGAGGGAACTGGTAAACGCGAGATAGGGTGTGACCGTTAAGACCGGATACACCTGGACCGTGTCGGCGGGGTCGTGCTGGCTGGTAATGTCGATCGTCAACCGGTATTGCCCGGCCAAGCTGTCTGGCAGGCGCGGCGGGTTGATGGTCAGGTTGACGGTCTGGTGCGCGCCAGAGGCCAGTTCGACGAGCGGCGGGGGCGCCGCCCACCACTGATCTGGAATGCCCGACAGGGTGAGGTGGAATCGATCGGCGGCCGGGTTTTGATTTGTGACCAGCAATGAGACAGTGACATGGTCGCCGGGGGTGACGCTAACCTCGGGCGTATTCAATTGCACGTCGAGCCGGGGGCCACGGTTCTGATCAATGGGCGGGCTGATCGGCGGCTCACCGGGGATCGGCAGATCCGATCGATCGTACGTGCTCGATCGATCGGGCGCGCTCGACGGTTGGTGTGTGACAGCGGCTTCCGCTAAATCAGGCAGCAGGGTCTCGGCTGTCACCGGCTCAAGCCGCAAGTGATAAGGGCCAATGCGGAAGATTTCGTGGTAATCGAGCGCGCGCGGTTCGTTGACCTCCAGCCGGGTCGCGCCCACCCACGTGCCGTGTTCACTGCCCATATCGACCACGAGCATTTGATCGCCGTTCAATCGCAGGCAGGCGTGGTGCCGTGAGACCGCCGAATCGCTGAGGGGCAGATCGTTCCGCTCCGCATGGCCCATACAGAAGGGCGAATGCGTAATCGATACAGCGTGTTCGGACCCGTCGGGATCAATCACGCGCAGCAGCGCCAGTGTATTTTCAGTAGTCATGTGGCCCGTTCCTCTCAGCCTCGCTACAAGTAATTGCCGATCGTTACGCTGGATGCCCGACACGCCCTATCTGCGAAGCGGGGGCGCGCCAGGCGAAAGCGTTCGGGCATGACAGAGTCACCCGCTTACGAAACACTTTCCAAAAGGTGTTGATGCAAAATGGCTCCGCACCGCGCAGAGCCATTCGTTTCAGCCGGCTATTCAGTTAGGCGCGACATGCGGCAGTGACTAGACTTTGGCGTGTAATTTCTTGTCGGCCTCTTTCAGCCAGTTGTTGATTTCCGTCTCGGCTTTGGCCTTGTTGTAGCCGTACTTCTGCTGCACGACGCCGGAGAGTTCTTCCATCTTGCCGCTCAGCCGCTCGACATCGTCGTCCGTGAGCTTGGCAAACGTCTGCCGCACCTGGCCCTTGAGTTCATGCCACTTGCCTTCCAGAATATCTTTGGTCGCATCCATGTGTATCGCTCCTTGATGAGTGTTACGGTTGTTTGATCGAACACGCCGTACGCGTCCGATAGTGTTTGTTGATGTTAAGCATCTGGCATCCCGGTGAACCGGGGGTTTAAGCGAACAACCCGTGTTTGGCTTTGGCCGGTTTGTATTCCAGGGTCGGCAGTTGAGCGGCCAGGTCGTTGAGCCTGGCGTCCACGTCGCGGCGCACGTCAGCGATCCTCGCGTCCACGTCGCGGCGCGCTTTGCGCACTGGCTTGCTCGACGCCGCCACATCCACTTTTTCGCGCGCGGTGTTCAACGTCTGCTGCGCCGTGTGATAGAAGTCGCTCTTCGCCATTTGTTTGCGGAACGCCTGGCCGGAACGATTCCAGGTGAGCCAGGCCATGACGCCGGTGAACAGGGCGGCCAGCGCGAGACCGATCCAGGGGCCGCCGCGGGCCGATCGGTGGGGAGCCGCGATCCCGATCGGGGCCGAGATGGCTTGTAGTGATTTCGCCGCGACGCCTGTTTGATCGGACTTCAGGGCAATATCGCCCAACGACACGATGCCCACCACCTGTCCATCCTGAATGATGGGTAAGCGGCGAATCTGATGCTCGGCCATGGTCCTGGCCACTTGCTCCAGACTCCACGCGGACTCACCTGTAATCACTTTGGTGCTCATATACTTGTGGATGGGTGTCTGTCGGGGGTCGTCCTGGCCGGTCAAGGCTTGCAACGCCAGGTCCCGATCGGTCACAATCCCGCGCAACTGGCCCTCTTCCACGATCAACACATCGCCAATATCCCGATCACGCATGGTCGCTGCCACGTCGGTGACGCTGGTGTCCGGTGCGCACGTGGCTAACGGGCGCGTCATTACGTCATAGGCTTTTCGCATAAGTTTTACTCCTGTAGGGTGAAACGGACTGAGCGACTGATCGAGCAGTGAGGGCTGCCCGATCAGTCGCACTCATCAAATCGTCCCGCGGCGGCCGCTCAACAGGTTGACGGCGATGACAATCACCGCGAGCACCAACAGCACGTGCACCAACCCGCCACCGATGCCGCCGATGAGGCCCAGGGCCCACAACACCACCAGCACTACCACAATTGTCCATAACATGGGAACACGCTCCTATCCTGCGCTTAAGTGGAACTCCGTTGTCGATAAACCACTACTTTGATACAGCACCAACCTCACTATCGTACAGGCGTTGGCCTAAAATAGTCCCAAACGACCGGTCAATAGAACCTAAATACTCGCTCAACCTTAGAAATTGGGATCGGCCACCGCCAGGATGAGCAGCGCCACCAGCATCACACCCGGCTGTTGGATATTTTGCGACCGAGCGCCTGCCAGACGTGAGCAGGACTGCATCGTCACGCCTGTGGGGGCAAACGCGACCTTGTTATTCGGATGCTCTGGCGGGCGAATCGTCAAGCCA
This sequence comes from Thermoflexales bacterium, assembly GCA_030834835.1. Classification (GTDB taxonomy): domain Bacteria; phylum Chloroflexota; class Anaerolineae; order Fen-1058; family Fen-1058; genus JAGOBP01. Next base: position 3,934 of record JAUQXD010000268.1, read on the forward strand.
ATCGATGCGGCCTGTCCCGGGCAGGCGCTCAGTGACATCATCATACGCGCTTTAGGCTGCGGTGGCTGTCAGCGCAAGTCTGATCCTGTTGTCGGTGTTTGGACTACGCATTTAGCCTGAGCGACCCGGGGCCGGCCCGCCTGGCGCCGCAGCGAGAACCCAGCGCATAGCGTGTTCATAGTCCTCAAAAGCATTCACTGAAAAGCCACGATTGTGCGAGCACGTCTCAAAGAATTGAGCGAGATCAAAGTTGACGCCCGGTCGAACGAGCAGCGCCACTTTCCTGCGAAAGCTATGGCCATGCTGGATGAGTTCCGCGGCCAGTTGATACACGTCGGCAATTGACAAATCGGCCTGGGTATCACGGAAGTCAACCAGCAGCTCGAAGTCCACCGGGTGAGGTTCTGCCCTTGCTATATCGACGAGAAGTTGCCGGCTGGTGGCGAGGTTGATGAGTCCATCAGCGGTGACCTCAAGAAAATCTCTGGCAGTGATGATCTTGATTGTGGTTGCCATGGCCAGTGTCCTGCTGTGATCTGTGCCTCGCCCGGCTGGCTGCGGAGCCGGCTAAGCCGGGGTTGGTCGCTTCAGCCGATCGGCGCGTACCCCGGCAACCCGATGATAGACCCTTCAGGCGCTGGTGACTGTCAGCACAGGTCTGATCGTGTTGTCGGTGTTTGGTCTACGCGGGCCGGCAGTGGGTCTGCCGTCTGACAGGTTAATGCACAAAGGCGCTGCCAGCATGGGCAGCGCCTTTGGTTACAGCCAGTTATTCGGTTAAGCGTGCCGCGGCGGAAGCGGGTGTGATTTTTTATCGATGGCCCGCAGCCAGTTGTTGACGTCTATGTCGGCCTGAGAGCGGGTGTAGCCGTACCTGAGCTGCACCATCCCGGCCAGGTCATCCATTCCGCCGCTGAGCTGCTCCACATCCTCGGCGGTGAGTCTGGTAAAGGTCTGCCGCACCTGGCCTTTGAGTTCATACCACCTGCTGTGAAGATGATCTTTGGTCGCATCCATGGGTTGCTCCTTTAAGAGGTGTTACGGTTCAATCGAGCGCGCAGCGTCTGCGTTTAGCCACTGGCTTACTTCGATTTCCGACTGGGCCTTGCCATAGCCATATTTTTGTCGCAGGACACCGACGAGGTCGTTCAGCGTGCCGCTGAGCCGCTGCAGGTCGTCATCGGTGAGTTTGCCCCAGCGCTGTTTCACCTGGCCTTTGAGCTCAGGCCACTGGCCCTGTAAGATGTCCTGGTTCGCGTTCATGATGGTGGTCTCCAAAATGGATGGGCTGATGCACTCATAGTGCCGCATTAATTATATGCGCCGCATTGATTCTATCGGCTTCGATCGTCGTTGACTATCGGCGGGAGGCTGATTTGCTTGTAGGCCAATGAGGAAATTGGCTGTCAGTGTTTGGACTACAAATAAAAACGCGCAGACTGTCAACACAGTCCGCGCGGTGTTATGAACACTTGAGTTGTCGGGTGCGGATTAGATGCCGTTGCCCGTTCCACGCCCTGCATCAGCCGCCGCGCGAGGATCTCATCGTCGCTGAGGTCTGACGGCCAGTCATAGGCTGCGAAGACCCTGGCCTCACCGTCACGGCATCGATTATGCTACTTCCGCCGCTTAGGTTTTGCGGCGGGACGAGCGTTGTAATTGGCCCGTTCATCCAACAATCTCAATTGCCCGCTGGATTGGCGTATGAGTTCGGGCAAGACGGCCAGCAACTTTTCAGCCGAAGCATTCGCTAACTCATTCGGTTCCAGCTTATGCAGCCCACCGCCATATACCCGTCCTTCACTGATGAGCGTCTCCATTTGAATCTCATTCAATGCGCGCCACACGGCCTTAATGCGCTGCGGATGATGGTCCAGGTGCAACGCCAGATTGGGCCTGGGGTACAACAGCAAATACACATTTGGCGCAGTCGCCTGAGAGTGATTCAAGATGAAACGAAAGGGCCGCCCGGTGCCGGTGTCTTGACGGCCCATGTAGGTACACAAAAACAATGCCGGAGCGCGCACCTCTTGCGCATACCACGGAGTGCGATGCTGGCACAAGTAGTGCTGATCGATCCCGGCGGCCACACCCGTTTGCAGATAAGTCCACAGAGTAGGATACCGTTGCCTGACAACCTCTTCGGGCAAATTGCAATTCAGCAAGTAACGTGCCCGCTCAATCAGCGGCTCACCTTGCGCATTCGCCTTGATCTCATCGGCGGCTAAGTAACGCGGGCTGGGCAAAATCGGGATGAAGCACTCACGGGGTAAGTGATGTTCGGCGATTTGATCGGGTGACAGGATGAAGAAATCATTCGCGCCGGTGGCGATACCGCGTTGAATCTTGAAGAGATCGGCCAGTTTCAAGCCCGCCAGGCCCGGGCGCGGCTCGATCGAGGCACGGGGGTATTGGGTCCATTTGGGCGACTCACGCAGCACCGTCGCCGGAATGTCCTTTGTGATGGCGGGTTGAGCGAGCGTGCCGCCATACGTAAAGGCGACAACGTGATTAACGGGTGGCGGCGTCTTCTTGAACCACACCACCGCCGACGAGACCAGCGCATCCTGAAACTGCACGTCCATCGGATCAAAGCGATGAATGCGCAGCAACGTGACCTGATTGAGCAGATACGTTTTTAAGGGCTGGCCGTAATTGACATCCATGAATTCGCTGGGAATCAGCCATCCCGCTAGCCCATCGTCTGCCAACCACACATGCGCTAAACACAGGAAGTAACCATACAACCCGGTCAGGCCGTTTAACTTCAGGCCGGTCGCGCGGTGAGCTGCTTGCAACAAATGCGCTTTGGCCGCATGCGTCAAGTGATGATGTCGAACGTAAGGCGGATTGCAGATCAGCAGGTTGAACTTGTCGGCGTTGGAGGTGGGCGCCGTCGCGCGCGTAAAATCCATCAGGCGCAGATCGAGTGATTGCCCCAGCCATAAATTCGTCGTGGCCTGCGCGTAATGTGGATCAATTTCGTAACCGACGGCAGTTGCAATCTGTCGCGCTGGAAAGCACTTGAGCAGGGCTGAATAGAATGAGCCGGTGCCAAAGGCCGGATCGAGAAATCGGATGCGCGTCGTGGGCGGCAACAGGGCGCAGGCATACTCCAGTATGTCCGTGGCTAACAGGGTTGGCGTAGGGAATTGCCCCAACTTGTTGCGCTCGGCCAGAGTCTTAGCCGAATCCAACTGGCTTTGCAGGACAAGACGCTTTGCTTCTTGCACGGGACTGAGTGCCATATTTATAGCCCGAACTCCGCCAGATCCGCCATGCGATGTTCCCACACCCAATCGATGCCCTCGGCGGCTTCATAGCCCAGATAGCCACTATCGAAATAGCCGCACAGAAACAGCACAAAGCGGATGTCGGAGCCATAACTGTCGGTCAGCTGTTTGACTTTGGTTGCCTCTTCTTTCCGGCGCTTATTCGTGTTGGTATAGTCTCCGGCAGACTTCGCTTCAATCAACAGCGGCCAATCACCGGCCCTCGCAGAAGACGGCATGATCACCGCATCAACCGGAATGTTGACGGGTCTGGCACCGCCGCCTTGCGTTATCTGTACGTTCAGCCGAAACACAAAAGTGCCGGATTGCATCTCATTGAACTTTCCCCGATAAGCGCGCAGTTGGGTATACCCTCGATCCTCCAACCAGCGTTTCAGGGCATTCATTGTCGTTGCTCTTGCGCATTGCGAATAATGGGATCAGCCATTGCGCCGCAGAGCCGATCCGCCACAATTGTTGCGGCACGCTCGACCTCAACCGCCGTGGGCTTTTGTTTGCTGGCTAACCACGGAAAAAGGTCTTGATCGGTCAGGCGTTTGATAATCTCCCCGATCTTTTGAAGGTCAGCCTCAACTGTGGTCGCGTTCAATTGAGGCGGCAGCCGTTGATCAATCTCCATACTTTTCACCAGGTTTGGTGAGATACCGGCCAGACCAATGAGTCGATCACGCGCCAGTGGCGGGGCGGTGACCATGCGCAGGATAGGCAATATCGCCGGGGCGCTTCTCAGAACCTGCGGCGAGATATTGGTCAAGTTCGCGGTTTGCTCCAATGCCGCCTTGACTTGAAGCGTGGTAGTGACGCGTGTACTGCGATACGTTTTAGGCGCAAAGCGCATAAACCAGGCGTTGTAGAAATCGACTGATTGAGCAACATCCGTTTTCCAAAGATGGACTTTATCAGCGTTGACGGGCATGGTTGATAACTCCGTAGAGTGGGGAATAAGGGCTGTGGGCAAGTATAGCGAAAACGCAGGCGCGGGTCAAACGCCCTGGCCGCAAAAAACACCGGGGCGACTCACTGTCGCCCCGGCTACGGTTGTTCACTTAATACTCGCCGCCATCATACTTGTCAACCGTATCCGCACGGCCCGGCCAGATTCACCGGGCAGTCCGTCTGGCCCAGAACAATCTCAGTCGGTTACTACGCTCTTCGTGCGGTACAGCCAGATCCACCGTCAGGGGGCGCTCACGCAGCGGATAGGCGTTGAACAGGTTGATCGCTTTATGGGCGTCCACCCGGCTCGCCATCCTGACATACCCGAAGCCCTTCGAGAGGCCGGTGTCCAGCTCGGTGATCACCGTCACCCCCACGACCGTGCCGGCTTGGGCGAACAACGTGCGCAAATCGTCTGCCGAGGTCGTGTGCGACAAATTACCGACATACAGATTTACTTCCATGACAAAACCTCCTGCTGGTTACGCTTCGGGTGTCGTCAACCTTCCCGCGTGTGACGTAGTGCAAGGTGGGCAACCAACTTAGTACTCGCCGCCACCCATCGGCGGCATCATGTTGGGCGAATTCTTCTCCGGCACGTCGGTGATCAGCGCATCGGTGGTCAGGATCATCGCCGCGATGCTGGCCGCGTTCTCGACGGCGCTGCGCGTGACCTTGGCCGGGTCGATGATGCCGCTCTTCACCATATCCTCAAACTCGCCGCTCAACACGTTGTAACCCAGATTGTGGTTACCCTGCGCCTTTGCCATACGGCGAACAGTGTCGATGATGACCGCGCCATCCTGCCCGGAGTTGCTGGCGATACGCCGCATCGGCTCTTCGAGCGCGCGCCGCATGATGGTGATACCCGTCTGGATGTCGGCCTCATTGGACTTGAGATCGGCCAACGCCGCAATCGCGTTGACCAACGCCACCCCGCCACCCGGCACGATGCCTTCCTCGACGGCGGCGCGAGTCGCGCTCAGCGCGTCTTCCACGCGATGCTTCTTTTCCTTCAGTTCGGTCTCAGTGGCCGCGCCCACACGGATAATCGCCACGCCGCCCGACAACTTCGCCAGCCGCTCTTGCAGTTTCTCTTTGTCGTAATCGCTGGTCGTGTTGTCGATCTCGACTTTGATCTGCGCGATGCGGCCCTTGATCGCCGTCACGTCGCCCTTGCCTTCGATGATGGTCGTGTTGTCTTTGTCCGATTGAATCTTGGCGGCCTGCCCCAGATCCTCGATCGTAACCGTCTCGAGTTTGCGGCCCAGTTCTTCGGTGATGAGCGTGCCACCCGTCAACGTGGCGATGTCTTGCAACACGGCCTTGCGTCGATCGCCAAAGCCCGGAGCCTTCACGGCCAGCAGGTTGAACGTGCCGCGCAGCTTGTTCAGCACCAGGGTCGCCAACGCTTCACCGTCCACGTCTTCCGCAATCACGACCAGATCGCGCTTGCCCTTCTGAAGCAGTTTCTCCATCAGCGGCACAATGTCCGTCGCGGCGCTGATCCGCTTATCGTGGATCAACACGTAGGGATTCTCGATGACGGCTTCCATCGCTTCCGTATTGGTGACGAAGTAGGCGCTGATGTAACCCCGATCGAACTGCATCCCTTCGACGTACTCCGTCTCAAACTCGCGGCCTTTGCTTTCCTCGACTGTGACGACGCCGTCCTTGCCGACCTTGTCCATTACTTCGGCAATCAGGTCGCCGATTTCGGTGTCGGCCGCTGAGATCGACGCCACATTGGCGATCTCGTGTTTATCGAGGACGGGCGTGCTCATCTTCTTGATCGCGGCCACGACCGCATCGGTCGCCAGTTCCAGGCCGTGCTTGATCTGCATGGGATTCGCGCCCGCGGCCACGTTCTTCAAGCCTTCGTTGACGATCGACTGCGCCAGCACGGTCGCGGTCGTCGTGCCGTCGCCGGCCACATCGTTGGTCTTGGTGGCCGCTTCCTTCAGCAACTGCGCGCCCATATTTTCATACGGGTCCTTCAGTTCGATTTCCTTCGCCACGGTCACACCATCGTGGGTGACGGTCGGCGCGCCGTATTTCTTGTCGAGCGCGACGTTGCGGCCCTTGGGGCCTAAGGTCGTCGCCACGGCGTTGGCGAGCATATCGACGCCGCGCTTCAAAGCCTGTTGTGCTTCTGTGGTAAAGATCAGTTGTTTTGCCATGTTCATTCACTCCATGTGATCCTCGTCATTGCGAGGAGCGGTTTTTTGCGACGAAGCAATCCCGCCCGGTTGAAGAGATTGCTTCGCCGCGATGTTGCTGCGGCTCGCAATGACGTTGCTTAAAGATTACTTCTCGACAATCGCCAGAATGTCGCTCTCTTTGAGAATGAGCAACTTCCGGTCATCGATTTTGACTTCGGTGCCGGCGTATTTGGCATACAGCACCACGTCGCCGGTTTTGACATCCATCACGATGCGCTTGCCATCGTCATCCGTGCGACCCGGCCCGGCGGCCAACACGGTTCCTTCCTGCGGCTTCTCCTTGGCCGTCTCCGGCAGGATGATGCCGCTGGCCGTCTTCTCGTCTTTTTCCCGCGGCTCGACAACCAAACGATCGCCCAGCGGTTTCAAATTCATTTTTGTGCTTGCCATGCTTGATGCCTCCTGACTGGATTGAGTTCAACTTCGGAAAACGACCTGAATCAGGCCGGGCGACCACTGCCACGCACCAGGCGCGGTCGGGCCAGACTCACGGTCATCGTTCGATCGCCCAGGCGATACGCGTCGAACATGCTGATCGCCCGGCGCGTGTCGGCGCGCGCGGCCATCGTGACGAACGCATGACCTGTCGCCGCGCCGGTCGCGCGATCTTTGATCACGGAGACCAGCGCGACCGTGCCCGCGTGCGCAAATAACTGGCGCAGATCGTCATTCGAGGTCGTATCCGGTAAATTACCCACGTTTATTTTTGTATCCATGCGCTGCCTCCTGTATGACCGGCGGTGTGCCGGTAAAACCCGGACTACCGAACGCTACTGAGCAGCCGGCAGGTCAAAGTAAAACGTGCTGCCTTCGCCCGGCTCGCTGATCAGCCCTACATGCCCGCCCAGTTTTTCGACGATCCGCCGCACAATCGACAACCCCAATCCGTGCCCATTCAGGCGAATCTGATCGAGCCGCGTGAAGGGCGTGAACAGCTGCGCCTGTTCCTCCAACGTGAGGCCCGGACCGTGATTCCGCACCCAGTAGCGCACCAGGCCACCGGGCTGCACGGTCGCGCCCAATTCGATGCGCGGCGCGGCGCCCGGCAGGCTGCCATACTTGAGCGCGTTGCTCAGATAGTTGACCCACACCTCTTCCAGCCAGGGACCATAGCCCAGGACCATGGGCCACACGGCTGTGTCCGGCCAGACAATCTCGGCCCTGGCGGCATTGATGTGATCGCCCAGGCGGCTGAGGCTGGCGGTGACGATGGGCACCATGTCCAGCGGCGCAGTCGCTACTTCTGACTTGTGCAGAACGGCCAGCAACAGCAGCTCGTCGATGATCGCGCTGGCCTTATAGCCCGACTGCTCGATTGCCTTCAAACACTGTTGACGTTCAGCGTCCGGCAACTCAAAACCTTGCAGCAATAGATCGGCATAGCTGACGATCACATGAATCGGGTTCTTGAGGTCGTGCGCGACCGTGTGCGCAAAGGCGTCCAGGTCTTCGTTGCGCTCTTGCAGGTCGATCATGGCCTGACTCAAAGCGGCTTCCGCCCGCTTGCGCGCAGAGATATCGCGGATGTTGCATTGAATCACGCGCTGCTGATCGACCCAGTAGACGTTGCTGACAAACTCGACGTGCAGGTGGCGGCCATCGCTGGCTTCCAGCGGCAAATCTTCGTACCGGATGTAGCCGGTACTTTGCAACTCATGGAAAGCGCTCCGGGCTGCCGCTGCGTCTTTGAAGGGGCCAATCTCCCAGAGCTGCTGGCCCAACAACTCGGCGTGCGAGTAGCCCAGCAGCTTCATCAAGAAGGGATTGACATCGGTGATCCGCCCGGTATTGCCATCGAGAATGAGGATGCCGTCCTGAGCGGTCTCAAAGAGCCGCCGGTAGCGCGTTTCCGAAACCTGCAGGGCCGCCTGCGCCTGTTGGCGCTGAGCATCGGCGGCTTCCAGTACAGCCACGCGCTGGCGCAAGACTTCCGCGTGCGCCCGCCATTGAACCGTCGTCTGTGGAAGTGTTGGCATGGGCTTAATCTGTCCGATTGGAAATAGTGTCAACCGCCGACTGACGCAAACCGATCGGCGTGGTCAATGAATTCAGCCCACAGTCGTGGCCGCAGCCACTGGCAGCCACAGCCGGAAGGTGGTCCCTGCGCCGAGGGTGCTTTCAACTTCCACCGTGCCGCCGTGCGCCTCGGCGATCTCCTTCACGATCGCCAGGCCCAGGCCGGTGCCCGACGCGCTCAACTGCGCCACCTTGCCGCGATAGAACCGCTCGAATACGTGTGGCACATCCCCTGGCACGATGCCGATCCCGGAGTCGGCGACGGCGATGCAGATTCGCCCGGCTGTGAGCGCGGTCTTGACCCGCACCGTGCCGGACCGCGTGTATTTGATGGCATTGGCTACCAGATTGGTGATGGCCCGGCTAAGATGATCAAGCTGTGTCATCACCGGCAGCGTCTGTCCGGCCAGTTCGCCGATCAAGTCCAGACCGGCCGCCTCGGCGGCGACCTGCTGCGCCGCGACCACATGCTCGACCACCGCGTTGACATCCAGCTGCGTCAGGCCGACCTCGTGTTGATCGCGCTCCATGTGCGCCAGGTCAAGAATCTCATTGATCAGTGTGCGCAGGCGGATCGTCTGTTGCTTGAGCTGGGCGATATAGAACTCGCGCCTCTCGGGTTTGCCATGCTCCAGTAGATCAACATACAGCGACAGGCTGGTGACCGGGGTGCGCAATTCATGCGAGACATCCGTCACGAATTTCGATTTCAGCTGATCGAGCTGCCGCAGGAATTCATTCGCTATCGCCAGTTCGCGGGTGCGCTCGGCCACGCGTTGCTCCAGAGTCTCCACCACCTCGGCGCGCTGCAAAGCATTGGCCGCGATATCACTCAGCGCCGCCAGCAGGCGCACATCCTCATCGGTGAAAGCGGTCATTCGCCCGATCCCCAACGCGCCGATGGTTTGATCGTGCGCGTTGAGCGGCACACAGGCGATCGCGGGCATGTCGCCCAAAAGATCCGGCTGATCGAGCGACAGTTCAGGTTCGGCGCCGTTGTTCACGTAGGGACGATTGGCACTGATGACCCGACCGATAATGCCTGCGCCGGCTGGAATATGCAGACCGATCTGGTCCGCTGAGAAGCCTTGCCCGGCAGCCACGCTGGCCGCGCCGGTGATGGGATCGAGCGTGACCAGCGTGGCGCTATCAGCCCTTAACAGGCTGGACGCCTGACGCACGATGACGGCCACAATCTCGGCGCGGGTTGAGGCGGCACGCAGCGCAGTCGCCGTCAGCGCAATCGCGGCCAGTTCGCGTTCGCGCTGCTTGCGGTCGGTGATGTCGCGGATGTTGCACTGGATGACGCGCTGCTGATCGACCCGGTAGACGTTGCTGACAAACTCGACACTCAGATGCCGGCCATCGCTGGCTTCCAGCGGCAAATCTTCGTACCGGATGTAGCCGGTGGTTTGCAGCTCCTGGAATGCAGCCCGGGCTGCCGCCGCGTCTTTGAAGGGGCCGATCTCCCAGAGTTGCTGGCCTAACAACTCGGCGTGCGAGTAGCCCAGCATCTTTAGCAAGAAGGGATTGACATCGGTGATCTGGCCCGTGTCGCCATTGAGAATCAGGATGCCGTCCTGAGCGGTCTCAAAGAGCCGCCGGTAGCGCATTTCCGACACTTGCAGGGCGGTCGGCTCCTGCCGACGCTCGACATCGGCGGCCTCCAATTCGGCCACCCGCTGGCGCAAGGCTGCCAGATCGGCCATCAACTGATCTTGGGATAGTGTGGTATTAGTCATCGGTTTGCGGCTTTCACCAGGAATTTCAGGCCAGCGACGAACGACACACAACGAGGCTGAAAGCACATCTGTGGCGTGCTTTCAGCCATCGGTCGGTGTTTCTAGCCAGTCAAGCTTCTCGCCAGTAGAGTAGTCGGCGGCTGCCGCCGTAGCGGGCACCGTGTCAGGCGGCTTGCACATCGCCGCTGTGACACCGGCCGGAATGTCAACACCAACCCATCGTCCCCCGATCGTGCGTGACATTCTGGTTAACATCTTAGTCGCTTTACACGGCGGTGGCTGTCAGTGTGAGTCTGATTCCGTTGTCAGTGTTTAGACTACACGACCAACGGCTGCCGCTGTTGACGAACCTCGGGCGACGTCCGCAGACGCGCAAACGCGTCGCGCTCGATCTGCCGTACGCGCTCGCGGCTCAGGCTCAATTTTCGGGCGATGCTTTCCAGGGTGTGCGGTCGATTATTATTCAGGCCATACCGCATCCGCACAATCAGCGCGAGGCGCGCCGGCAATTTCTCCAGCGCGCGCTCCAGCGAGGTGCGCAGTAAGCGCCGCGCGACCAGCTCGTCCACGGGCGTGATCTGGGTATCCTCCATCTGTTCCAGCGCCGATTCATCGTCATCGTCGCTCAGCGTATCGTCGAGTGAGACGACGGGCGCGGCCAGCGTCCGTAACGACCGAATATCGTCCGGTGGGATCGCCAGTTGCCGGGCGAGTTCCGCGTCGTTGGGCGCACGGCCTAATGACTGCTCCAGCGTTTGCGAGACCTGATGCAGCCGGTGCAATCGATCATGCAAATAAGCGGGCAGTCGAATGGTCCGGCCTTGATTCGCCACCGCGCGATTGATCCCTTGCCGCACCCACCAGGTCGCATAGGTCGAGAGGCGCAGACCGCGCGCCGGCTCAAACCGATCGATTGCGCGCAGCAAGCCGAGGTTGCCTTCCTGGATCAAGTCCATGAGCGGCAGGCCCAGATCCTGATAGCGCTTGGCGATGCTGATGACCAGGCGTGCGTTCGAGCGCACCAACTCGTCACGCGCCGTCAGCGCCTGAGCGATGTCACGCCGCAACCGGCGCCGGGTGGTGTCGTTTAGCGATCCGCGGGTGCGCGCCAGTTTCTTCGCCGCACTGCGGCCACGCGCCACTGCCTGTGTTAAAGCCTGTTCTTGTGCAATGGTTAATAATTGATGCCGGGCCGATTCCTGAAAGTACTGCACCACCACATCGAACCCGCCCTCGTCGGGGACCTCGTCCGGCTCCAGGTCAGCATCGAGCACGTCGAATTCATCGTCGTGCGCGCTGCGCGCGCCGTGATCCAGCGACTCGATTTCATCGGTCAACCCCACGTCATCCGATTGAGCGGATTCCAGCTCGTCGTCGTCCGACTCATCCAACCAGGTTGTATCCAGCTTCATATGGGCCTCTTTGGTTACTACTCAGCCGTCATTGCGAGGAGCGCTGTTCGCAAAAACGCTCGCAATGACGGCGGGCTGAGTAGTAACCCCCTTTGAGAATTGCAATCGGCTACCGCCCCTGCGCCGGACCGAGCGTTGTCTTCGCGATCGGTTCACGGCCCGCCGCACCGGATTGAACGCGCAGCAGGTGTGTCATTCGAGCTGCCTCGGCATTCAGCCGAAGTTCATCATCGATGAACTGAATGTCATCACTCCGTTCGGATTCCAGGATGGCTTGCCAGATGTAGTCAATTGCAACTGTATTCATGTCGCAGCTCCTCAGATGTCTGGCATAGCGCCAGCCCGAATCGGCGCCCACTCAATGTCATCATCATAAGCGTTTCACCGGCCGCTGGCTGTCAGCGTGAGGCTGATCGCGTTGTCGGTGTTTGGACTACACCGCCAGTGGCAATCGTTGCTGCGAACCTCGAACGACGTGATGGCCGGTTCGGTCCGGGGCGTCAGGCGTTGCCCCCAATGTGATTGGCCTGCTGCCGTGCCTGTTGGTCCATCGCGCGGCGGGTCGCTATGGGCAACGCTTTCCATTCGTCCGGCGTAAGGACGTGCCCGAACTTTGCCAGGAAAATCCGCTTGAGGTTTTGATCGATTAGGTGTGCCAGGCGTGCGTGCCCTTGCATCTCGGGTGGTGTCATCGGTTGTCCTTCGCCAGACCACTCAACTCAGCCCGGCCAGTTGTTTGAAGCCCGCCACATCATCGGCATACATCAGATCGAGCAGGCTCAATTCTCGCTGTGCAATCGTCGCCACAAAATTCTTCGCGTCCTTCATTTGCCTGAAGGCCCCGTACCCGCGCTCCAGAAAATCGTAGATCTCCACCCAACCGGCGGTCTGGGCGGGAACCTTCACCATCTTCATGGCGACGCCCACGATCAGCAACCGCGCCCCCTCACTCACTTGCCTCAAAATGCTCTGGGTCAGATCGATCTGATGGACCCGCTCGGCGTGATTGTCACAGATGCGATAGGCTTCGGCATACAACTCAGCCGTAACGGCGTCCGTCACGCCGAGCTGATCGACCAGCACCTGCAGCAAGTCACCATCCAGCGCGGTTGTCAGGCTGTTCAGTTCGACGGTCCGGGTGAGCAGCTGGATCGTGGCCGCGGGCAGCACGCGCGACAGGAATTTGTGGATGCGTTCCAGGTCATGATCGCGCTGGCTGAAATCGCGCGGGGCGTAGATGTCGCTCAGAAAGAACTCACAGGCCGGGCGGTCCTGCGGATTGGCGAGCAGGTCGGCGTAGGTGTGCGCCAGCCGATCGGCTTGCCATGCCCGCAACATCGCCAGCTGCGCGGGTAAGCCACCCGCGACAGTCGGTTGATGCTTGAGCTCATCGCTATGTTGCAGCTCGCTCAGCAACTGCACCGCGTTAGGGGATCCGGGCGCGTCGGTCATACGCGTTCACCTGCCTCGATGAGAATTTGCGCTAACTTTTGAATGACTTATAGGGATGCGCGTCACCGGGTCGCCGCCGCGGCTTCGGCCAGCCGTTGCTCTTCCTCCCCGGCCTGATCGATCAACTGCGTCAACCGCTCAACCAGATTGTTCAGCTCCGGGGCTGGCTCAGTCTGCCCGGCTAATCGCGCGTGAACAGCCGTGAGGCGTTCGCGCAGGACACCGATCGGTTGCGCGAGATCGATCGGGTGCGCGGCTGGCGTCGCCATCGATCGCGTCGTCGCCCGAATGCTTTGCCCGGCGAAAATCTGAATGGCGGCCGCGATCGGCGGCGCGACCAGAATGCCGATTAAGCCATATTCATCGGCCAGCACCAGCAGCACGATCACGGCCAGCAGCGAACTGAACCGCGCCCGCTTGAACAGCCGCGGCTCGACGACATATTCCAGAAAGGCCAGCACCCCGATCGTGAGTGCGGCGGCCAGCAGACCCAGCATCGGGCTGATCGCCAGCCCCACCAACATAGCCGGGATGACGGCCAACAGCACTCCCACCCACGGAATCAGCCAGCCGATGGCGCCGATCAACGCCAGGGCGACGGGATACTGTAAACCCAACACCTGATAACCAAGGCCCAGCATGAGGATGGCTAACACCGTCTGGACCACCTGACTGCGCAAGTACGCGCCAAAGCCGGTCTCGATGTTCTGCCAGACGTCACGCGCCCGCGTCCGCGCCTGAACGGGCAGCAACGACAACCACAAGCGCTTAAAGTGCTCCTGATCGACGCTCCAGTACATGCTCAGTACCAGCACAATCAGCAGCTGGCCGAGCAGGTCAAACGAGCCCATCGTCAGCCCCAGCACGGCCTGCAAGACCGCGCCGCCCTGCGGGCCTGTAATCGCTTTAGAGACATCGCTGGCAGCTGGCAGCTGTTTGACCAGCAGCTGTTGCAGCGAACTGCCAGACGGCCATTGGGCTTTGATTTGCTCGTAGCCGTTAGCGAGATCTTTGGTCAGTTGTTGAAGATTCGCAAACAACGGCCCGCTCAGGATCAGCACCAGCGCGATGAGGCCGCCGACACACAACGCATACGCGAACAGCAAGGCCAGGCCGCGCGGCACGCGGCCCACGGCAAACCGATCGACCAGTGGCCGCACGGCGGCCGCCACTGACAGCGACAGTCCAAACAACACCACTGCGACACGCGACTCCCAGAACACAATCGCCGTGGTGAGCGTCGCCAATATGATGAGAGTGAACCACGCCACACGCCTCATGCTTCACCCTCCGACGGCGCGGCCTGGGCCAGCGCCTGATCGAGTTCCATCGCAATCGCTTCGAGCGCATCCTCAATCGGATCGACTTCGGACTGAGCGCTGCCGGTCACTTTGCGCCGGGCCAGGTTGCGGATATCCACGACATACTCTTGTGCGTCGTAGCGCAGCTTGCTCAAGCGATCTCGCCCGGCGGGCGCTTCCAATCCAGACAGCTGAGGACGCAGCAGCGATCGATCGAGAATGATCTGAATGATCGCCGCTATGGGGATCGCCAACAACAGACCGGCGAAGCCAAACAACGCGCCAAACGCCACGATGGCTAACAGCGTAACCATCGGGTTGACGCCGACCGTCTTGTGCATGACGCGCGGCGCGAGCAGGTTATTTTCCAGCAGTTGAATCAGCGCGCCCGCCGCGATGACCCACACCACCTTTGACGGGTCGTAGGCGAAGGCGACGAGCACGGCGGGGATCGCGCCCAGCGTTGGACCCAACACCGGGATCAGTTCAAACACCCCGGCCAACAGCGCCACCGCCAGGGCGGCGGGCAGTCCGATCAACAGATACACGATCAAGTCTGCCACCCCGATCGCTACCGCCAGTATGCCCTGGCCGCGCACGTAACCACCGACGCGCGCCCCGATCTCCTGGAGCACCTCCTGCGCGCCTTCGCGTTTGTCGATGGATAGCGGCCGTAACACGGTGCGCAGCGCGCCCTCGCCTTCCAGCGTCCAATAAAAACCGATCAGCAAAATCACCGTCAGCGTAAACAGCCCGTTCAGAATGACACCCGTCGTCGTGAGCGCCTGGCCCATCGCATCAAACGCTTCGCCTGTTGCGGGTGATGCAGCCAGCGTCAAGTTGATCTGAGCCGGCATTTGCGCGGCGATTTGCCGGATCACCAACAAGGGCGAATTCACCAGAGCGGACTTCAAATCCCGATAGTAGTTCTCGATCTGGGGGATGGCCGCCGAGAGTTGCTCGACGATCGGGGGCACGAGCAGCACGAT
>JAUQXD010000269.1 GCA_030834835.1 Thermoflexales bacterium
GGAATCCGGTCGATTATCATCCGCAGTAGTGGTTGATTAACGGCCTGTCCTTCCCGGATACGATCCATGCCAATGCGGGCATCACCTTCACCGAGTGGATCCAGGCCTATTCGAACTACGATCCCTTTATCGTCGGCAGCGTCGGCACAACCACGGCGTATGCTCACAGTCAGTGGAAGACGCCCGGCGAGAAAATCCTGCTGCGCATGATCAATATGGGCTACGAGGCCCAGCCGATGCACATTCACGGCTATCACCTCAAAGTTCTGGGCAATGATCAGCGACCGTGGCCGTGGGCCAATCGCGCGCTGTGGGGCAAGCCGACGCCGTTTGGGCAGGGCCTTGAGAAGAACACCATTCTCATCGGCTCCGGTGAGACCTACGAATTGTTGCTCGACATGGGCCAGCAGGCCTTGAGTTCCACCTATCCGGCGGGTACCCAGACTCGATATGAAGCCGGCTCTGCCCCGTATGCCAATGAGCCGCGTGGCAATAACACGGCTTATCCCGGCATCCCTGACGCAGGCGATCCCACTCCCGGCGTGGGCACCTATATCACCGGTCCAGTGGTCACGGGCGTGATGCTGCCACTTCAAACGGGTGCGGTCGTCAATGTGTCGACGGGCGGGCAGGTCTTCCCATTCCATAATCACGACGACTACAAGGCCACCAACGACGGCTTCTATCCGGGCGGGCAATTCACCGCCGTACTGGCACAACCATAACGCCAAATATCCATGCATGTGACGCAAGCGTGAGGGGTTAGGCCGACAGCCTGACCCCTCATCCTGTATCGGTTACAGAACGACATGAATGTAACCTGATAGATGTGAAGACTGTCAATTGCCTCCAGCTAATCGGCCTCCTATAATCTAATGGTCGATTAAAGAGATCGTGATCTGCTCATTCGCCAAAGGAGGAGAACTGAGCATGAAACAATCAAGCCGAGGAGTTGCCACCCACCAGAAATGGTCGTGGCGGCGCTGGTTGCCCATCGCTGGCGTACTGGTGGGCGTGCTGGCAATTGGTGTGTGGCAAGTCAGCAGCCGCACCGCCGAGCCGCAATTGCGTGAGGCCCCCGAGGCACAACGCATTCTGGCCGTGCAGGCCAACATGCCGTTTCAGATTCTAATCCCCGCTTACTTGCCGCCTCAATTCGATCGGACCAACGTGGAGATCGACGTGTCGCAGATGGGGCCTGGCGGCGAGCCGATGGTGCATCTCGCTTATCGCTCGGCCCAGGGCACGCTGTTCTTCCGTGAGTGGGTGCCCATCAATCCTGACAAGGAAGTTTTGGCTGGCTCACGCCCGATCGAAACGCACTGGGGTAACGGCTGGTTGCTCAAGCAGGGCGAAACGCTGGCTGCCATCTGGGCCGACGTTGGCCCCATGCGTATATCTGCCTACAGCCCCGATCAGAAGGCCGTCACCGTCGAGCAGTTACTGCAAATGGTCAACACGCTCGGGCCGGCGTCCAACTCGCAGGTCTTCTCGTTCAGCGTCGATCTGCCGTCAGTGCGCCAGGTGGAACCGCCGCCGCCATATGAAGTGCCCATCAAAGATGGCGTGCAGGAATTCACACTGGTCGTCACGCCGGGCGGTTATGATCCGCTGCGTTTCAGCGTGCAGCAGGGCCTGCCTGTGCGCATGACGTTCCGCGCGCTGGGGCAGGTGGGCTGCGGCAAAGAGTTGGTCTTGCCCACCGACTCGCGCAACACTCTGTCGGTCTATCTCAAGAGCGATACGGAAGTACGCACCGTTGAATTCACGCCGACCGAAGCCGGCACATTTTTGTTCAACTGCTCGCACCAGATGTATCGCGGTGTGATGACCGTCCGCCAGTAAATGATGAAATTGCTTGCGATCAGTCTGCTCGTGATGACTCTGGTCAGCTGTGCGGCCCCGGCCACACCCGATCGGCCCGTTACGCCGATCGAGGCCGCTACGGCGATCGTCACCGCCGCCCCGACGCTCGATCCGGTGGAACTGGCCGCGCTCGAGGCGACGCGCATCGTGCAAAGTGCGCGGGCGACGGCGATTATCAAACAGGCGCAGATTGAAGCAGCTGCACTGTCCCAGCCGACGCCGACGGTTGCGCCAACGCCCGTCGTTGCTGATGCGGCGACGACTGCGCCAGCGGTGACGCGCACCTTAGCTGCAGTCGCTACCGCAGCACCATCGGGTCCACAGACGCCTGCCCCATCGCCCACGGCCTCCATCCGATTGATGCGGGTTGGCTTTGCCGCCAACGGCGAATATATTCACGTCGAGTATTTCGCGCCACCCGTTTTGATCAGCCAGTGGCGACAAGGTCTCTTTTCGGTCATCGATGAGGCCACGGGCGAAGTGTATAACGAAGTCCCCACCATGCCGATTGTGGGACCAATGATCGGACGGCCGGTCAAGCCGGAGCAGATGGCGTATGTGATGCTGGTTAATCGCGCGCCGTTGTTGCAGCCTGGCGCAATGGTGACCGTAGTTCTGGATAAGTTTCGATTCGAGCACATTGTGGTTGAGCGATAGCAGAGTCGATTGAACTTATGAACCTTACTCGCCTGGCAATCAACAACATCAAAGGCAAAGCGT
>JAUQXD010000270.1 GCA_030834835.1 Thermoflexales bacterium
CGGAGTCTCGTGGACGGTGTGCCGCTGATGATGGGTTTAGTCGAAGTGAACGGCGACGACGTGAGGATTCTGTCGGCTAATGCGGCCGCGACGCAGTACTTCGGGGAGACGGCCAACGGTTTGACGCACCAGCCGATCAGCGCCTTTGGCACTGCGGCCGATTTCATCCGGTTGGGAATTGAGCAACTGATCGAGAGTCGCCGCACGGCTCGACCAACACGCTTTGAATTTCGGTATCCGGCGGATCACGACGGTCAGTGGTGGGCCGCCACTGTGACACCGATCGTTGGCACCAATCGCTTTATCTATGTGCTGGATGACATTACCACGCAGCGGCAGCGGGAAGAAGCATTGCGACTGAGCGAGCAGAAGTTCCGCAGCTTCATCGAGCAAGCGTTTGACGGCATGGTGTTGGTGGGTGAAGACGGGCGCGTGATCGAGTGGAATCAGGCCCTGGAGCGGATTACGGGTCTGCCGCGCAAGCACGCCATCGGTCAACTCTATCTGACCCTGTTGCTGCAACTCACGCCCGACGATAGCAAAGCCGTCATGGCCGAAGATCTGGAGCGCATGCTGCTGGACGCGTTTAACACCGGCCAGGCCGATTTTCTCAATCACATGACCGAGTGGCCCGCGCAGTTCGGCGGTGATCCGGCCGCGCCCCGCCGCTTGCTGCAACACGCCGCGTTTCCAATCCGCGCCGGGTCGCGCTATCGGCTGGGCATTGTCATCCGCGACGTTACGGCCTTCAAACCGGCCGAGGGTTAATCCAGCGGCGGCGTGCGCTGATGCCACGGAGTAGCCTGTTCATACGTCCGCGCAACCTGCAAAATCAAATCCTCGCGCCACTGTGCTCCCACGATCTGAAGGCCAATCGGCAGCGCGTCACGGGTGAAACCGCACGGCAGCACCAGCGCCGGATTCCCCGTCAGGTTAAACATCCGCGTAAAGCGTGTCAGGTTGCCCTGTGACAAAGCCAGTGGATCGCTGTCATCGATCGGCGTGGCGGGCAGCGGCGTGGCGGGCAAGATCAGCACATCGATTGCGTCAAACAACTTCGCCAGTTTATGCCGCCACTCGATCTGCGTCCGCCGCGCCAGCGCATACTTGACGCCCGTGACCGCCAGACCCCAGCGCAGCCGCGTCAACACATCCTCGCCAATCGCTTGATTCCCATCAAGCGCCCGATCGGCCTCTTGCGTGATTCGATCCTCATGATAAGCGGCAGCGTCGGCCAACAGTATCTTCGATGAGGCTTTCTCTGAGATTTCAAAATCGGGCAATGCGACCTCGATGAGCGTATAGCCCAACTCCCCGATCGTTTTGATCGCGGCCCGATAGGCCCGTTCGGTGTCCGGGTGAAGGTCGCTGAAGAAGTAAGCATCGGGCACGCCGATGCATGGTGCGTGGTGCGTGGCGCGTGGCAGATTCTGCCTCGACACGCAATACGGATCAGATTCGTCATAACCATCAATCACGCTGAAGAGCAGCGCCACATCATCGACGCAGCGCCCCATCGGTCCCACGTGATCCAGCGACCACGACAGCGGGATCACGCCGCGCGTGCTGATGCGGCCATATGTCGGCTTGAGGCCAACCACGCCGCACAGCGACGCCGGAATGCGGATCGAGCCGCCTGTGTCGGAACCGAGTGATCCCGCGCACAGTCCCGCCGCAATCGCCGCCGCCGATCCGCCGCTGGAGCCACCCGTGATGTAGTCCAAATTCCACGGATTGCGCACCGGCCCAACATGCGGATTGATCGACGTGACACCCAGCGCCCATTCGTGCATGTTGAGTTTGCCCAGGAAGATCGCACCCGCATCGCGCAGTTGTTTCGTGACGAAGGCATCCTCACGCGCGAGGTTGTCTTTCAGCAAGGGGCTGCCCGCCGTCGTCGGCACGCCGCGCACATCGAACAAATCTTTCAACGCCAGCGGAATGCCATGCAACGGGCCGAGTTCGTCGCCATGCATCACGGCCTCAGTAGCGGCCTGCGCTTCGGCCAGCGCACTCTCAGCCGTCAGTGTGATGAAGGCATTCAACTGCGGGTTCAGCGCCTCGATCCGATCGAGATAGGCGCGGGTCAATTCCAGCGGGGAGATTTGCTTCGTGCGGATGGCCTGTTGAAGTTCGACGATTGATCGATGGATCATGGTTTGTCTCGCGCGTGGTGCGTGAGAAGCCTCACTCGTCACTCGTTACTCATTACTTTGCGAAGTACGCCAGCGCCAGCCGCAGCCTGTCTTCCGTCGTCAGCGTTTCATCGCGCGGCAGGCTGGCCAGCGCACTCTGCGCCTCGACGATGCTGTAGCCCAGCGTCGTCAATGCGCCGATCACTTCGGTGTCCTGATCGGTGAGGTATTGAATATCGGCGCTGTGTGTGACCACGCCAACCTTGTCTTTCAGGTGAAACACGATGCTCTTGGCC
>JAUQXD010000271.1 GCA_030834835.1 Thermoflexales bacterium
TGGTGACAGCTGTTTCGTCGCCAGGAGAGGGGGCGGGGGTGAGGCGCTACCGCATTCCACTACTCGGCGCACATCAAATCACCAATGCGGCTACAGCAGTCACGGCTTTGCGAGTTGCCCATGAACATGGTTTGACCATCAACGATGAGGCTATTCGCGCGGGCTTGCACAACGTGCAGTGGCCGGGACGATTGGAAATTCTCAATCGCGAGCCGCTGCTCGTGGTCGCTGGCGCGCACAACGGCGATTCGGCGCAGCGGTTGGCGAGCGCACTGCGCGATGTCTTCCATCACGATCAGTGGACGCTCATCATCGGTATTTCAGCCGACAAAGACCTCGCCGCGATTCTGGATGCGCTGTTGCCCATCGCCGCGCGCGTCATCGTTACACGTGCGCGGAGCGTCCGTGCCGCCGATGTCGAAACGTTGTCGCAGCGTGTGACCGATCGGGGCGTGGCACCGACCTCAGCAATTGATGTTGCTAATGCTTTGGAAATCGCCTTAACGGATCAATCGCCCATCATCATCACCGGCTCGCTCTTCACGGTGGCCGATGCCCGCATCGCGTGGCTGAAGCGATCGGGCGGGCCGTTGCCGGAGAGTGATCCATTTTGATCTCAACTCAAGATGTGCGAGAATAGAGTCAGGCAGATCGATGTGTTTTGGAGGCTGAGTGTTTAATCGTACTATGCAAGCCGAGTGGCTGGGCGCAACAACGATGACCGACCTGAGCGCGCAGGCTACCGGCGAATGGTTCAAACCAAGTCCGCGGCCGCGCCCGGCCAGCGGCATTATCGAAGCGCCGCTGCTGCCCGTGCGCGAGACGGTGGTTTTTCCGCACATGGTGACGCCGCTGTTCGTGGGCCGCGATCGATCGATGAAGGCGATCGAGGCCGCGCAGCACAACAACGAAACGCTAATCGTCGTCACGCAGCGCGATGCCGAGACGGAAGACCCGCGCCCCGAAGATTTGTATCTGATCGGCAGCGAAGTGATCGTGGGCCGCACATTGCGCATGCCCGATGGTTCCACGAGTATTCTGGCGCAGGGCCAACGTCGCGCCGAGATTCTGGAGTTCACCCAGATTGAGCCGTATTTCCGTGTGCGCGCTCGCTTGATCGAAGACCCGATCGGCAAGCCGCCCGCCACCGAAGCGTTGATGCGTGCCGTGCTGGCGTTGTTCGAGAAGGTCATCCAACTCAATCGCACGCTGCCCGAAGACGCCTACGTGTACGCGATGAACATCGCCGAGCCAGGCTGGTTGGCCGATCTAGTCTCATCGACATTGGACTTGGAAGTGGGCGTGCGGCAAGAACTGCTGGAGATGCTCGACCCGACCAGCCGTTTGCAGCGCTTGTCCATTCTGCTGGCGAAAGAACTGGATGTCCTCGAACTGGAAGATCAGATTCATTCACGCGTGCAGCGCGAAGTCGATCGCGGCCAGCGCGAGTTTTATCTGCGCGAACAGATGAAAGCGATCCAACCGGAGTTGGGTGAAAACGATCCGCTGACGCGCGACCTCAACGAACTGCGCGAGAAACTCGACGCGAAGAATCTGCCCG
>JAUQXD010000272.1 GCA_030834835.1 Thermoflexales bacterium
GCGGCGTGACCGTAATTGTGATCGGGTCTTTTTCTTCGCCGGAGATGCGGCTCAACTCGGCCAGCGCGCGCGCCGGGATAATGACTTCCAACGGCTCATCCACGCCGTCTTCCAACAGCGCCGTGCGTACCGACAGGCGGAAGCCATCGGCGGCGGCCAGCGTCAACGTCTTGCCGCTGAACTTGGCCAGCACGCCCGTCAAAATGGGGCGGCTCTCATCGGTGGCGGCAGCAAACACCACCTGATCGATCATCTGTTTCAGCGTGGCCGGCGCGATGCGAATCGGCGTGTCGTCGTCGGGATGCGGGATGATGGGAAATTCCTGCGCATCCACACCCTTGATGTTGTTGGTGAAGCGTCCGCCCATCAGGTTGAGCGTCTGCGTGCGGACTTGCAAATCCATATCCACCTGGCCCGGCGGCATGGCGTTGACCAGATCGACAAAGGTGCGCGCGGGCACGGTGGTCGCGCCGTCTTCATCCACCTTCGCGCCGATCCAGCAGGTAATGCCGATCTCCAGATTGGTGGCCGACAACTTCAGGCGCTTGTCGTCGGTCGCCAGCAAGATGTTGCCCAACACGGGCAGCGTAGAGCGAGCGGCCACGGCGCGGCCAACGATGTTGAGTCCCTTGGCCAGATTTTCCTGCAAGACCGAGACTTTCATGGATGAGACCTCCGGGATGTTGCCTGGGGTGTGGGCGATAGTATATCAGAACAATTATCAATTAACAATGAACAATGAACAATTCTCAATCGGACCTGTCAGGTGGCGCATGAAGTGTGTGTCTGGTCAGTCGCGCTGTGTGCCACCTGACAGGTCTTGACTCTTGAAATCATGGATGCCGTCGCGCGTTGACCAGCGATGACCGTTGGCGCAGCGCAGTTCGTCATCGACGGGTTGGGCGGGCAAAGGCAGGCGGCAGGTGGGGCAGGCAAAGAGTCCCTCACCCGGCGCTATGCGCCCGCCCTCTCCCATTGGCGAGGGCGCACGGTTCAACACAAACATACTCGGTGAGACCGCCAGCGCGGCCAGCGGCCGCTGTAAAGCGCCATCGATGGCGGCCAGGCGCTTCGCGCCAAAGAGTCGCTTCAGCGCGCCCGACCGGAACGTCGAGACGGCGCGCGTTGATCGAATGGAAAAGCCCGCATGTTGTAACTGTGTCTTCATCCAATCAGGATGGAAATCGAAGTTCAACTCTACAAACTCGATCGGCGATCGATCATACGGCGACCAGCGCTGTCGGCGCAAAGCATAGCGCGCCATCGATTTGAGGTTGCGCTTGTTGGCAAACTCGAACACGAACGAGCCGCCCGGCTTCAACGCGGCCGCGATATTGGCCAGCGCGCGCGGCACATCGACGATGTGATGGATGACGCGGATCATCACGACGCTGTCGAACACGCCATCGACGAAGGGCAGTTGATACAGATCGGCGGCGACGAACTTGAAGCGCGGATCGTGCTGCCAGCGATCGCGCGCCTCGATCACTGTCGAGCGGGCGTAGTCCATCAGGATCACTTCGTCGTAGCCCGAATACAAATCGCCCAGACGGCCCGCGCCCGCGCCGATGTCGATGAGGCGTTTGCCATTCGGCGGCAGCAGCACGCGAATGGCGATGCGCTCGGCGCGATCTTCGTACTCGCGGGCCAGGTTCCAGAATTCAGTGCTGTAAGTTGAACCTTCGTAATCGATGACTCTTGGAGTTGAGGGCATGGTTTGTTCTGTCTGATTTGAGGTGGTGCATGCTGCGTAATCCGTAATGCGTAGTTTACGCAGCACGCATTACGCATTACCTGATTGGGCACATATCATCCGGCGTATACGATCGATTCGAATAGCCAAACAAGTTCAGGTCTTCGAAGATTTGATATTGTTCGTTGGCGTAGGCATTGGCGGCAACACAAGCGGCTTTGAGGTCTTGCGTTGCCTGATACTTGTCCCAGAAGGTCTGCGCCATTTGCTGCGTGTCGTGCGCGGGCGAGCCGTCCGGGAACTCTGCGGTTAGTTGATCCAGTTGATCTTTGGCGTTGGCTTCGCCGCGCAGCACGCCGATGACCAACAGCCGGAAGCGCGCGTAAGCCGTCAACGTGGCCCGATCCGTTTTGGTACGATAACCGATTTCCTCATGCCAGTCTTTCAGCGCATCATCAGTGATGGCGCGGCCATACCAGTCGATGGCTTTAGC
>JAUQXD010000273.1 GCA_030834835.1 Thermoflexales bacterium
GTAGACCTGGCCGAGAACATTGGTCATCCCCAACTCGCCGACTATCGCGCCGCCCTGGACAACGCTCGTCGGGCGTAAGCGCTCGCCTGGTGCGTTCGTCATTGTTCATTGTTCATTGCTCTTCCTGCCAGCCAGCCTGTCGTCCACGCGCTCTGAAAATTAAAGCCGCCCGTCACACCGTCGATGTCCAGAATCTCGCCTGCAAAATGCAGCCCCGCGCAGCGACGGCTCTCCATCGTCTTGAAATTCACTTCGTCCAACCGCACGCCGCCGCACGTGACAAACTCCTCTTTGAACGCGCCTTTGCCCGACATCAAAAACGATCCGCGCGACAGTTCATTTGCCAGATCGTTCAGTGCACGCTTCGAGACTTCCGTCCACTTCTGATCGCCGTCGATGCCGACGGCGCTGATCAATCGTTTCCACAATCTCGACGGCAAGTGCAGCGGCGATGACGCGCCTATGCTCTGGCGCGCCAACTCTGCTTTGATGGACATCAACCGTTGTTGAAGTTGATCACCTTTGAAATCGGGTAGCCAGTTGATCAGCACCTCGGCCCGATAATGCTGCCCGGCCAACTCGCGCGCCGCCCACGCGGACAACTTCAGAACCGCCGGGCCACTCAGGCCCCAGTGCGTGATCAACACCGGGCCAGTCTGCGCTAATGATGTGCCACTAATTTTGACTGTGGCTTTTTCCACGGAAATTCCGGGCAAATCTTTCAGCCGTGCATCGTCGATCTCAAACGTAAACAGCGACGGCACCGGCGGCTCAATGGTGTGACCCAGCGCCGCCGCCCACTCGTACCCGTGCGGATTACTGCCCGTCGCCAACAAAACTCGATCGGCGATGAGCGCATCAGCGTCTTTGAGATCGATCACAAACCGATCGAGTTTGGCAACCGATCGGATGTGAACGCCCGATCGGACCTGCACGCCCGCCGCGTGTGCGGCATCGATCAGGCAATTCACGATCGTCTCAGATCGATTACTGATCGGAAACACACGGCCATCGGCTTCGGTCTTCAACTTCACGCCGCGCTGCTCGAACCACGTGATGGTGTCGCGCGGCTGAAAGCGCGTGAAGGGACCGCGCAGTGCAGCCGCACCGCGCGGATACTGTCGAACGAGTTCAGCCGGATCGAAACAGGCGTTGGTCACATTGCAGCGTCCGCCGCCAGAGATGCGCACTTTGCTCAAAACGTGCGGCGTTTTTTCGAGGATGATGACGCGCGCGGCGGGGTTGGCTTCCGCGCAGGTGATGGCCGCAAAGAAGCCTGCCGCCCCACCGCCGATGATGACGATTTGATAGGTCATGATTGTGAACCACGAAGGACACGAACTCTCACGAAGTTAATTTTGGTGCACTTCGTGCTCTTCGTGGATCATATCGCAAAATCTTCCCCGCGCCACAGATCGGCGATGGGGAAATGTACGTCCTCGTGTTCGACGTGTCCTTCCACCAGGCGCTCCAATTCATCGACGCGCATCATCAACGATTGCAGCGTTACGCCGACGAGATCGGGCAGTGCGCCATGTTCGAGGTCGGGCTTGTCTTTGATGGTGTGCGGCTTAGTGCGCGAGATATTCTGCCCCGGCACACCAACGACGACGGCATTGTCCGGCACGGACTTCACGACCACGGCATTCGCGCCGATGCGGCTGTCGTGGCCGATCGTGATGGGGCCGAGGATCTTCGCGCCCGCGCCCACCGTCACGCGATCGCCCAAGGTGGGATGGCGCTTGCCTTTTTGCAAACTCGTGCCGCCCAGCGTCACCGTGTGATACAGCGTCACCTCTTCGCCAATCTCGGCCGTTTCGCCGATGACGACGCCCATGCCATGATCGATGAATAAGCCCATGCCGATCTTTGCACCGGGATGAATCTCGATGCCGGTGAACCACCGCATCACTTGCGAGACATAGCGCCCCAGCACCTTCAAACGATGCACCCACAGCCAATGCGAAAAGCGATAGCCCCACACGGCGTACAAGCCCGGATAGCACAACAGCACTTCGATCAAACTACGCGCGGCCGGGTCACGATCGAACACCGATTGCACATCGCGACGAAGTGTCTTCAACATGATTCACCTCAATTTTGAACCACGAAGAACACGAAGACCACTAAGTTTTTCTTTGTACCACTTCGTGCTCTTCGTAGTTCAATCTGTTAGTCGGTAAGTCCCGCAAACAACGCCGTGCTCAGGTAGCGCTCGCCGAACGACGGAATGATGACGACAATCAGTTTGCCCGCGTTTTCCGGGCGTTTAGCCACTTGCAGTGCCGCCCACGTGGCCGCGCCCGATGAGATGCCTACCAGCAGGCCTTCTTCTTTCGCCAAACGTCGAGCAATGTCAAAGGCATCGTCGGCCTTTACGCGGATGATCTCATCATAGATGTGCGTGTTGAGCACCGCCGGCACAAAGCCCGCGCCGATGCCCTGAATCGGATGCGGCCCCTTGGCTCCGCCCGACAACACCGGCGACGCATCCGGCTCCACCGCAATCGCTTTGAACGATGGCTTACGCGCCTTGAGCACTTCGCCTACGCCCGTTATCGTGCCACCCGTGCCGATGCCGCTCACCAGGAAGTCCACCTGCCCATCGGTATCGCGCCAGATTTCTTCCGCCGTGGTCTTGCGATGAATCTCCGGGTTCGCCGCATTCTTGAACTGCTGCGGCAGGAAGTAACGCGGATCAGACGCAACCAGTTCTTCGGCTTTCTTGATCGCGCCGTTCATCCCATCCGGGCCGGGTGTCAGGATCAATTCTGCGCCATAGCCGCGCAGCAACGCGCGCCGTTCCTTGCTCATGGTCTCCGGCATCGTCAGTACGATCTTGTAACCGCGCGCCGCGGCCACCATCGCCAGCGCGATGCCGGTATTTCCGCTCGTCGGCTCCACGATGATCGTATCGGGCTTGATGAGTCCCGCCTTCTCCGCCGCGTCGATCATCGACAGGCCGATGCGATCCTTCACGCTGTGCGCGGGATTGAAGAACTCCAGCTTGGCCGCGATCGTCGCCACCGCACCATCGGTCACGCGGTTCAACTTTACCAGCGGCGTATTGCCAATCAACTCGGTTACATCGTTTGCGATCTTCATGTCCATCTCCCTGAGAATGTGAGTATAGAAAACAAAACAGCATTCCGGCCAACGCCCAGAACGCTGTTATCTGACAAAACAGTGTGAGTCACGACAACGTGAGTGCGGCCCGTCCGTTATCCGATGTGGTCTGCGGAAGACGGCGGGCACTGCGCTCGATCAGCAGGTATGCTCCTGCGTCGTAGACGACGCCCGTCGCCTCCGCCCACTACAGGAGCACTGACACTGGTTGGAAGTAAAATGGCTGATTGACATGCTCTACCTCGACGCCGAAAATTGTAACCGGTTTCAGAGGGACTGTCAACAACGGCGAAGCGACTTTCAGGTTATTCTCAAGAAGGATGCGCTGGTCATGTTCAGTTCAACGCCTGCTACATCGGACAACTGTCAGCATAGAATCCGAACATTGCGACCAGTTCGGGCTTATAATAACCGTCATGAGCAGACTGTACCGAATCTTCTCACTGATTGTATATCTGGGCGTGTTGAACTTCATGACCTTTGCTGTGATTGGTCTCTTGCTCGGCGGCGACGGGCTGAATGGCAAGGTCGAAGCAGGGCGCTATTACCTTGGCAATCATGGCGTCTACACTGAAATGCCAGTGATCATTTACTGGTACAGTCGAGTGCATGGCATCAGCGTATTTGTGTCCTGGCCTTTAGTGATGCTTGCCGGGTTAGCGACGCTGCCTGGAGAATTACCTGATGGAAAAGTAATTCACCTGGGCAAGGTATATGGCCTGGTTGAAGAGTGGTGCTGGAGACTGTTTGATTCCTGGCGAAAACCGAACGTTGAATTCTTCACCCGGGTGACTGGCAAAGAATGGAATAACATATTTGAACTGGCGCTTTGGCGATACACCACAGAACGTTCCCGGCCCAAACACACGAATATCTATACTGGTGGCAATCACTTTAACACAGGCAACTTGCACTCGCTGACAGAAGTGCATGGTCGGGTAACTGCCACACCACATGGAGTCTATGTAAGAATCTGGCATCGTTTCACATCCAGCTTGCTGCTATTCTTAACGGTGTTCGGTGTTTTCTTCACGCACACGCTCATGGTTTTGTCGGTTTCGTTTTTGGCGGCCTTAGCGCTACAGAGTGATTTACCCGCAGCCTATGAGGCGATTCGCCCGATGATAGGATCCCAGCCTGTCCTCGCCATAACGGTTGTTGGTACGATACTTGGCCTGATCTGGCTCGGTGCGCATATTGGCGAAAGAATCAACCGAGACAAAGCCGAGCTGATCAAAGACGCCCTGACAAATAAATACCATCTGGCAGGTCGTGTCGCTTCGATATACCGCCGTTAGCCAAACTGGCCGAGTCTTTTTCAGTTGCCGATTCGACGCGATGCGTTTACAATCCACGCCATGTTTCTTCGCCACTTAAAATTCCTGTGCTCTGCATTGTT
>JAUQXD010000274.1 GCA_030834835.1 Thermoflexales bacterium
CGCATTGTCGCCCGCTTCCGCATCGGTCAGCGTCTTGTGGAACATCTCCATTGACGTCACCACCGTCGTCCGCGTCTCGTCCCGCAACCCCACGATCTCGATCTGGTCGCCCGGCCGAATAATGCCGCGATCCACCCGCCCTGTCACCACCGTGCCACGACCTTTGATGCTGAACACGTCTTCCACCGACATCATGAACGGCTTGTCCGTCTCGCGCTTCGGCGTCGGGATGTACTCGTCCACCACCCGCATCAATTCATTGATCGACGCGTAGTTCGGATGGTTCGGATCCGTGCTCTCTTCATTCAACGCCGCCAGCGCGCTGCCCCGCACGATCGGCGTCTCGTCGCCCGGAAAGCCCTGGTTGGTCAGCAGTTCACGCAGTTCCAACTCCACCAGTTCCAGCAACTCCGGATCGTCCATCATGTCGACTTTGTTCAAGTACACCACGATCGCCGGCACTTCCACCTGCCGCGCCAACAGCACGTGCTCGCGCGTCTGCGGCATCGGCCCATCGGGCGCCGCCACCACCAGAATCGCGCCATCCACCTGCGCTGCACCGGTGATCATGTTCTTGATGTAGTCGCGGTGACCCGGCATGTCCACGTGCGCGTAGTGCCGCTTCTCCGTCTCGTACTCGACGTGCGCAATGTTAATCGTGATGCCGCGCTCTTTCTCTTCCGGCGCGTTGTCGATCGAGTCGAACGAGCGGAAGGAGGCTAGTTTCTTCATGCCCAACACTTTCGTGATGGCCGCCGTCAGCGTCGTCTTGCCGTGGTCAATGTGTCCCATCGTGCCGACATTCACGTGCGGCTTCGAACGATCAAACTGCTGCTTCGACATGGGTGAGATCTCCTTAAAACAGTAACTGGTATTAGCTGTTGATGAAGCCCACAATGGGATTTGAACCCATGACCTTCCCCTTACCAAGGGGATGCTCTACCACTGAGCTATGTGGGCGCGCAAACTGCATGCGCGGGCGTCGTGTCTTACGACACTTACTGAGTGGACAGGGAGGGAATCGAACCCCCGAACGACGTCGTCGAGCTGATTTACAGTCAGCGTCCTTTGGCCACTTGGATACCTGTCCAATGATCACTAAACACTTGTTGTTAATGCGCCAGTGCAGAGCCGACGGCGAGGGTTGAACTCGCGACCCTCCGCTTACAAGGCGGACGCTCTGCCACTGAGCTACGTCGGCGTGTATTCCGCTTAGACACGCTTCGCGGGCGACATCTGCTCGCCCGCTGAGCCAGCATTATACTCACGACTTCACACTTGGTCAAGGTGATGATCCTCACCAGGCGCGGAGGCAAATTGTACCTGTGATCGCCCGGCCTGTCAAAGCCTTGCCAGGTCGCATCGCCTATGGTATACTCCGCCGCCGAATCCAGACACGGATTCAATCTCACACGCCGTTTGATGGTGTGGCTGGTGCCTGAGACTACAGCCCTCAGGTGGTCACATTAGATGATAACGGCGGACGAAATCTAAAACTATACAGGAGGATCTATCATGGCTGTTGTCTCAATGAAGGCACTGCTCGAGACAGGCGTGCACTTCGGTCACCGGACCAAGCGCTGGAACCCCAAGATGAAGCCCTTCATCTTTACCGAGCGCAACGGTATCCACATCATCGATCTGCAGCAAACCATCGCCGCGCTGGACAATGCGTACAACCTCATTCGCGACACTATCGCGAATGGCGGTACGGTCTTGTTCGTGGGCACCAAGCGCCAGGCACAGGAAACCATCGCCAAAGAAGCGATGCGCGCCAATGCGCCGCACATCACCTATCGGTGGCTGGGCGGCACGCTCACCAACTGGCGCACCATCCGGCAACGGATCGACACGCTGCACAACCTGGAAGGGCGACGCGATCGCGGCGAGTTTGACGTGCTGCCTAAGAAGGAAGCCCTCGATCTGGAGCGCCTGATCACTAAGTTGAATCTGCGCCTGGGCGGCATCAAAGACATGCGCAAGCTGCCCGACGTGCTGTTTGTGATCGACACCCATCGCGAAGTCACCGCGATCAAAGAAGCGAACACGCTCAACATCCCGATCATTGCGATGGTTGACACGAACTGCGACCCGGACCCGATCGATTACGTCATTCCCGCTAACGATGACGCCATCCGCGCGATCAAGTTGATCGTGGCCCGCATGGCCGACGCCGTGCTGGAAGGCATGGCGATGCGCAAGGAAGCACAGCCGGTGGAAGCGCCTGAAGAAATGGCCGAAGCCGACGACAAGTATCTGGGTGAGGCCACCCTCGCAAAGTTGCGCGCCGGTCTCGAGTTTGAAGCCGGCGAAGAAGCAACCGACGAAGCCTAACCTACGTTTCGACCACAGCCTGACTGTGGTCGAACTTTGAGGATAAAGAACCATGGAAATTTCTGCAAAGACCATCAAAGAATTGCGTGAGGCGACCGGCGCGGGTGTGCTGGATTGTCGCAAAGCGTTGGAACAGACCGGCGGCGATATGGACAAGGCAAAGGCGTGGCTGAAGGACAAGGGCCTGGCCTCGGCCGCCAAGAAAGCTGATCGGGCGGCGAAGGACGGCCTGATCGGCTCATACATCCATCACAACCATCGCGTCGCCGTGCTGATCGAAATCAACTGCGAAACCGATTTCGTCGCGCGCACCGAGGGCTTCAAAACTTTGACCCAGAGCATCGCCAAACACATCGCGATGGCGAATCCGAAATACATCAAGACCGACGACGTGCCGGCCGCAGTACTGGAAGAAGCACAGAAGGGTTTTCGTGAAGAGGCGCTGGTTGCGGGCAAGTCAGGCGAGGAAGTGGACGCCGCGATTGCTAAAAAGACCGGCAAGTTCTACGAAGACAATTGTCTGCTGGCGCAGCCCTATGTTCTCAACGACAAACAGACGATCGAGGACATGATCAAACAGGGTATCAGCGACCTGAAAGAAAACATTGTTATCCGCCGGTTCGTGCGATACGAACTCGGCGCAGAGTAGCCGAATGAAAAAGGGCAACGGACAAACATCCGTTGCCCTTTTTGTAACTCAACGACCCGATTGGCTTTTCCATCTTCTACGAAGGAGACGCGCATGACAAGCAAGTACAAACGCATCGTATTGAAACTGGGCGGCGAAGCACTGGCCGGCGGCGAAGGCAAGGTCGGCCTGGATGTGCACGAAGCCGAGGACCTGGCAGCCAAAGTCAAGATCGTGCATGACCTGGGCATCGAAGTGGCTATCGTGTTGGGCGGCGGTAATTTGTGGCGCGGTAAAGACGGCCTATCCCATGGCATGGAACGATCAGTGGCCGATCACATTGGCATGCTGGCGACCGTGATGAACTCGCTGGCACTGCAAGACGCCCTGGGCCGCGCCGGGGTCGAGACGCGCGTCCAGACCGCCATCTCCATGCAGGCGATTGCCGAACCTTACATCCGGTTGCGCGCCATCCGCCACATGGAAAAGGGCCGCGTGGTCATCATCGGCGCAGGCACGGGCAATCCCTACTTCACGACGGATACGGCGGCCGCTCTGCGCGCGATGGAAGTCAACGCGGATGTACTGATCAAAGCGACTAAGGTCGATGCCGTCTACGCCGAAGACCCACGCAAGAATCCCAACGCCAAACGCTACGATCGGCTTTCATATATAGATGCTCTGAATCAACGCGTCGGGGTCATGGACTCCACCGCCATCTCGCTGTGCATGGACAACAACATGCCCATCCTGGTGCTTGATCTGTGGCAG
>JAUQXD010000275.1 GCA_030834835.1 Thermoflexales bacterium
GCGAAAATGAAAGTCGTTGTTCTGGATCAAGACCAGGCCAGCGCACTCATGCTCAGACTGCGGTGTAAACTCCATCGCTGTCTGAGCGACAAAACGGATGTGCTGCTGCCGCCGACCGACAAAACTTGGATTTGAGAGTTCGGATAAACGCTGAGGGTGCAGGCGCAATCTCAAACAACCCGATCGATCTTTCAGGCTCCAAAAATCGTCGCGCGGCGTGCGCAAGAAAAACCACTGTGGAGCCAGCGTTGGTTGATTGAAGTCATCACGCGCGGGTATTGTAGGCCAATCGTGTTCGGGCAAATCCGGGGCGGGATACGTGATCTCCACGCGCCCAAGACCCGGACTAACGATCGGCCAACCCTCTTCCCATCGCACGGGCGCTAGAAAGGTTTCGCGGCCCAGGTTGTAGTAGTAGCCGCCGCAGGGCCGCATCGCTAACAACACCATCCACCATTCGCCCGACGGTGTTTCCACCAGATCGGCGTGACCAGTGCCCACGATGGGATAATCCAGTCCCAGGTGGCGATGCGTCAAAATCGGATTGCCTCGATTGCCTTCATACGGCCCGGTGACGGTCTTACTACGTGCCACACACACGGCATGATGGTGCGCCGTGCCGCCTTCCGCCGTCAGTAGATAGTAACGCCCATCGATTTTGTAGATGTGAGACGCTTCTGACCACACCGCGCCTTTGACCGCTCCGTCCCAGATGACCTGTGGCTCTCCAATGAGGCTCAGCGTCGCCAAATCGAGTTCCTGAAGCCAAATTTCAGTATGCCCCTCAAACTGGCTATTCCGCGCCATCCGATTGCCTGTGTACCACACGCGGCCATCCGTATCGAAGAACAAAGACGGATCGGCGCCCGGCGCGTTATCCAGCCAGATCGGTTCTGACCACGGCCCGGCAGGATCCGTGGCGGTGACGATGAAGTTGCCCGATTTCGTCGTACCATCCACCAGCGTATTGATCACATAGAACACACCCCGTGAATAACGAATCGTCGGCGCGTACAATCCGCCCGATGGACGCACGCCATCCAACGGGAGTTGTGAAGGCCGATCGAGTACGTGGCCGATCTGACGCCAGTGCACCAGATCGCGACTGTGGAAGATCGGCAAGCCGGGGAAATATTCAAACGTCGACGTGACCAGGTAATAGTCGTCGCCAACCCGACAGATGGATGGATCAGGATAAAAGCCCGACAGAATAGGGTTGCGGAAAGTTCTGGACATGGGTCAATTGTTTAAGGAGCAGCAACGATAACTAGCCCTTGAGTGCACCCGCCGTCAAACCGGCGACGATTTGTCGTTCGGCAAAGATGTAAAAGACAATCGCGGGCAATGCGGACAGGGTGACAAACGCCGCCGTCAGCGCCAGATCGGAACTGTATTGCCCCTGGAACTGCATGGTGCCGAGCGGCAGAGTCCAGAGGGAGTCCGAGTTAAGCAGAACCAGCGGGGTGAGTAAATCATTCCAACTGACGATCATGGTCAAAGCCGCGACGGCCGACAGCGCCGGCTTCGCCAGTGGCAGCAGGATGCGCCAGAAGAAACCAAAGGTCGAACAGCCATCAATCGCGGCCGCATCTTGCAGCTCCACCGGAATCGATAGAAAGAAGCCGCGCAGAATCAGGGTGTTGCCGGATATGCCGAAGGCGGTCTGCACCAGAATAACCGCCACGAGCGAATCGATCAGCTGCATCTGG
>JAUQXD010000276.1 GCA_030834835.1 Thermoflexales bacterium
TGGGCGCAATGTCCGCCAGAAAATGCCGTCGCAAAAACGCCGGGAAACTGGCCGGATGCGTCGGCTCAAGTCCGAGGTATTCGTCCATGTGAAAGACGTTGACTTTGGACCAGTCGATGGGCTTAACGCGCAGCGCTTCCAAAAAGGTCAATTGCGAATTACCGGTGGCAACGATGATGTTGGCTTCGCCCCGATCGGCCAGCGCGGCCTGAAGGATCGTCTCGGCCTCATCGGCCGCCGCTGCGCCCAGCGCTTCGTTCGTAGCGTACACACTCGTCGGCAGATCGTCCCACCTGGTTTCGTGCAGTAATGAACTCATGCGGCTCCTTGATGTAACTACGCAGCCGTCGTCATTGCGAGCGCTTTTTGCGAAGCAATCTCGGCGCCAATCAGCGAGTTTGCCGGCGAGCCGGAGATTGCTTCGTCGCAAAAGCCGCTCCTCGCAATGACGGCTGCACAGTTACTCCTTGATAAAGATGTCCCGCGATAAAGGCGGCTTGCTGCGCGCGGACTTCGACGGTGAAATGCACGTGATCGACGTACACATCCGGGCCGAGATTGCGCGTAAAGGTAAACAGATCGATGATCGGTACGCCGCGTTCGCGCATGATGTCATCCGCGATGGCATTGTAGGCTTCGACATCAGCCACGCAGCGTCGAAAGGCCGTGTTCAGCCGATTGTGTCGCTCGTCGATGACGGGTGTGGTGCGCGCCCAGATCACGCGCCTGGCTAATCGCTTGCCCTCATTCAAAATGACGCGCAAATTTGCCACATAGTAATCAGTCGCGATTTGAGGCTGATTGGTTACGGGGTCACGCTTGATGTCGTGCAGACCGCAATTGAGCAACAATACGTCGACTTTTCGCTCAGGCTGAAGACTTTGTAGATAAGCCAGCACCATCGACGAGTCGCCGCCGTTCGCTGCGCCCGCATCGTCGATGTTGCCATCGGGCGCGGTCTTGCGCGAATAGGCCACCACTCCGGTCAGCATCGTTTGCAGATAGGGTCCGTAGTGAATCGAGATGCTGTCGCCGACGACGTGTAATGTTGACAGGCTCATGCCATCATCACGCGCCACGGCGTGAAGTCCTCATTCCAGATTACGATGTCTGCATCCTTGCCCGCCTCAAGACTGCCTTTGCGATCAGCCACGCCGACAATGCGCGCGGGCGTCAGCGTCGTCATACGGATTGCCTCGATCAACGGAATACCCACAACGTTGATCAGAATCGGCAGCATCTGGCCGAGCAGGGTGGTGCTGCCTGCAAACGCCGATCGATCGAACATCATGCCGACGCCGTCGGCCACTTCGTACTCCATGCCGCCCATCGTGAAGCGCGAACCACTGGGCAAGCCCGCGCCGCTGGTAGCATCCGAGATGGCGCACAGCCGATCTGGGCCAATGCATTTGTAAGCCAGCTTCATCAACGTTGGCGGCAGGTGTTTGTTGTCGGCGATCATTTCGACGGTCAGGCTATCGAAGGTCAAGGCCGATTCCAGCAGGCCGGGCTTGCGCCATGGACCTTCGCGCACCACCATCGACATCGCGCTCCAGATGTGTGTGACGTGCCGCAGGCCGTGCTCCATCGCGGCGAGGACGTGCGTATCGTGCGCGGAACTGTGTCCCGCTGCCGGTACGATGCCCGCGCGATTGATCTTGTCCACCAACTCGATCGCGCCGGGTAATTCAGGTGCGACCATGAAGATGCGCAGCACGTCCGCGTATTCCAGCAGTTCATCGGCCGAACTATCGTTGGGTGATAGCAGGCAGCGTGGATCGAGTGCACCTTTTTGGGCGACGTTGGTGTAGGGACTTTCGAGATAGCCGCCCAAGACGTGCGCGCCGGAGCGTCGTTCACTGCGCCACGTGCGCATATATTCAAAGCACTGCTTCATATCTGCCATTGGCGCGGGCGCGAGTGTGGCGCACAGGCTCGTCACACCGTACTGCGCATTCACGTCGCAAATCGCGGTAAAGGCCTCGCGGGTTGGCTCGTTGAAGGTGTGGCCCAGCGCACCGTGCGTGTGAAGATCGATCAGGCCGGGTGTGATCCATCGGCCGCCGACATCGATCGGGGTAGCGTCGCCGATCGCATCCCGGTGGGTTATCGCGCTGATTTTGCCGTGTTCGATCACGACCGCGTGATCGTCAACAATCGCATCGGGCAAAACGATGCGCCCGTTGATTAACGCTACTCTCTGATCCGCCAATTGAACTACAGTATTCTCCATATGCGCCAACCATCGGACTACTGGACTATCAGACTATCCAACTAACGTCTTTGCCAGCGTTGCTGCGCGGCTTGCATCGGCTGCGTAACCATCCGCGCCGATGTCACGCGCGTAATTTTCGGTGACGGGCGCGCCGCCGATCATCACCTTGACCTGATCGCGCAGTCCCGCAGCTTTCAATGCCTCGATGGTTGCCTTCATGTTCGGCATCGTCGTGGTGAGTAGCGCCGACAGGCCCACGACCTGCGGTTGATGGGTCTTCACCGCTTCGACGAACTTGTCCGGCGACACGTCCACACCCAGATCGACGATATCAAACGCCGAGCCTTCCAGCATCATCGCGACGAGGTTTTTGCCGATGTCGTGCAGGTCGCCTTTGACGGTGCCGACGACGACCTTGCCTGCCGACGCAACTTTGGCCTGGATCAGATGTGGCTTCAGAATCGCCAGCCCGCCCTGCATCGCACGTGCCGAGATCAACATCTCCGGCACGAAGTATTCGCCTTCTTCAAACAGGCGACCCACTTCTTTCATCGCGCTGATCATGCCTTCATTGAGGATAATGCCTGGCTCCAGTTGCGCATTCAACGCGGCTTCGACAAAGCCCGCGGTCTCATCCATGTCGCCGTTGAGCACACTGTCGTAAATCTTTTGCAGGTGTTCGTTCATGATTCACCTCTCCAGCCACACAAGAACACAAAGAGCGCAAAGACAGCGTGTTTCTTTGGTGCTCTTTGCATTCCTGCGCGGCAATGATTGTTTCACTCACTCACCAGGTCGTGCACATCACGATAGAGTTGGCGTTGTGCGATGGGGTCCTGCACGTACGTCACGACGATCAATTTCAGGCCCGGCGTCCACAGGCGTTTGGTCAACGCCAGCACTTCGTCCGGTTCGCCCACCATGCGCGCGTGCACAATGACACCGGTATTCACGAACGCATCGCGAAATGCTTCGGGCGTATTCGGATTCGGATCAGTCTGCGCGCTGAACGCGGCATCAACCATCAGTAAGTTATTGATCTTCTTAAGTGCGGGCAGCCAGCGGGCGTAATCGCCGCACGAGTGAATGGCCACGCCGTCAAACGCGTTGCCAATCGCGAGGTTGTCGGCCACGCAGAATTTCTCGTACATTTTGGGCGAGATCATCACGAGGTTGTCGGTGCTCAGCCCGATTCCCTTACCCGCGCGCGAACTTGCAAAGCCGTGACCGGGGCGGGCCAACCGATCGCCGATCAAGTCACTCTGTTTCTGAGTGAAACCGATCACGACCTCAGTCACCGCCGATAGAACTTCCCGCACCCGATGGGCCTGGTCGATCATCGCGGTGAAGAACGCACTCGTGTCGATCAGTTCCGTTGCCACGTTCAACGGCGCCTGCAGATCGGACCACGAGAGCGGCACGCGGCCCCGCGTTTGATCGAGGAAATACTCAATCGTGTCCAGCGTGTAGCGCAGGATCGGCACTTGATCGAAGTCGCGCGGCACGAGCGGCGGCACATCGTCCATCGATCGATACAGTGGCCGCACGGCAGGCGCCTGACCTTCGAACCACTCGTACTCCGCGCCAAACGCGGACGCCGTCGTGCCGATGCCGTACCACGGCTCCAGGTACATCGGCGCATCGGTGGTGTAGTCCAACGACTTGAGCAGCCCGCCTAACTGCAAGCGCAGCGATTCGCGCATATCGCGGCAGGCATCGCGAAAGACCTCGCCCACGCGCACGCGCTGCCACACCGCCAGGCCGCTGGACTTGCTCAGAAAATCGGCGTAGCGTTGATCGGCTTCAGTGGCATGGGCTTCAAAGCGGGCCAGATCGAAATCACGCGGCTCGATCGGCGTGACCGGCAGCGCCTGCGCGTCTTTGAGGGTGTTGTTGAAAGTTGTGGTCACGCCGCCACCCCCGCGAGTTGCAGTTCGTCGGCGCGATGGCAACTGACGAAATGATTGGGGCTGATCTCGCGGTAGTCGGGCGCTTCGGTCTTACAGCGATCGATCACGAACGGGCAGCGTGGATGGAAGTAGCAGCCCGACGGCGGATTGGCCGGGCTGGGCACGTCGCCCCGTAGTTCCACATTGCCAGAGGTCACACGCGGATCGGCTACAGGCACGGCCGCCATGAGCGCCGCGGTATACGGATGTTTGGGCGCGCGGAACAGTTCTTGCGTTTCCGCGGTCTCGACGATCTTGCCGACGTACATGACGGTGACGCGATCGCAAATGTGCTTGACCACGCTGAGGTTGTGGGCCACAAACAAATAGGTCAGGTGCAGTTCTTTTTGCAGGTCCAGCAATAGATTGAGAATCTGCGCCTGAACGGACACGTCGAGCGCGGACACCGGTTCATCGGCGACGACGAGCCGCGGATTGGATGCCAGTGCGCGCGCGATGCCGATGCGTTGACGCTGTCCGCCGCTGAAGGCGTGCGGGAAGCGCTGCAAAAACTCCGGGCGCAGACCCACCACTCGGAGCAGCTCCGCGACGCGATCGGTGCGTTCCTTGCGGTTCTTCATGCCGCCCATCAACAACGGTTCGCCCACAATATCGAACAACGTCATGCGCGGATTGAGCGACGCATACGGGTCTTGAAAGATCATCTGCATTTGCGAGCGCAGCGGGCCGAGTTCGCGGCGCGAGAGTTTGGCCAGATCGACCGTGTTGCCGTCTGCGGCGCGGAACAGCATCTCGCCGCTGCTGGGCGCGTAGGCGCGCAATACGCAGCGCGACGCGGTGGTCTTGCCGCAGCCGCTTTCACCCACCAGGCCCAGCGTTTCGCCTTCGTTGATGAAGAAACTCACATCATCGACGGCGCGGACATTGCCGACCAACTTGCGAAAGAAGTTGCCCTTGTAGATGGGGAAGTACTTTCGCAAATGCTTGACTTCCAGCAGCGGTTGAGGGGCGGGCGCGTTGGAATCCGTCACTCTGATCTCTCCACGTCGTGATAAAGGAAGCAGCTGACGAGTTGCCGCTCGCCGACGGGTAGCAGACCGGGCGCGTGCTGATCGCATTTGCCCGGCATAGCCTGCGGGCAGCGCGGATGAAACGGGCAGCCGCGCGGCTTGTTGAACGGGTGCGGAATCGAGCCGCTGATCGTCGGCAAGTCTTCGCGCGGCGTCGAATTGATGCTGGGGATCGAGCGCAGCAGGGCTTGCGTATAGGGATGTTTCGGCGCGTGGAAGATGTCGTCCACCGGCCCTTGCTCCATGACGAGGCCCAGATACATCACCATCACGTAGTGCGCCACCTGCGCGATGACGCCCAGATCGTGCGTGATGAAAATGATGGCGGCGTTGCGCTTCGCTTGCAGTTGGCGCAGCAGGCGCAGCACTTGCGCTTGCGTGGTCACATCGACCGCTGTCGTCGGTTCGTCGGCGATGAGCAGGCGCGGATTGCACGACAGCGCCATGGC
>JAUQXD010000277.1 GCA_030834835.1 Thermoflexales bacterium
CGTTTGATGTTGGCGTTTCCGCATCCTGATGATGAGTCGTTTGGGCCAGGGGGCACGATTGCGAAGTATGCGCGCGAGGGCGCGGCGGTGCATTACGTATGCGCCACGCGCGGTGAAGTGGGCACCGTGGACGCGGAGTTGATCAAACCCTATGAGCACTTGCCGGCCGATCAACGATTGGGCGCGCTGCGCGGCCAGGAATTGCGCGCCGCCGCCGATGTGCTGAGCCTGACGGGATTGCACTACCTGGGCTATCGCGATTCGGGGATGACAGGTTCGGCAGACAATCGTGATCCGCGCGCATTCGTTAATGCTAATCCGATCGAAGCCACCGGGCGATTGGTCAAGTTGATCCGCGAGATCAGGCCGCAAGTGATCGTGACGTTTGATCCGTTTGGCGGCTACGGCCATCCCGATCATATCTTCATCCATCACCGGACGCACGAGGCGTTTAAGGCGGCGGGCGATCCGGCGCAGTATCCCGAGGCGGGCGAACCGTATCAACCGCAGAAGTTGTACTGGTCGGTGTTTCCACGCGGGCTGCTGAAGTTTTTCGTGCGCGTGCTGCCGCTGTTCGGGCGCGATCCCACAAAATTCGGCCGCAACGGTGACATCAATTTGCGCGAGATCGCCGAACACGATTATCCGCCGACCACCCGCATCGATGTGTGGCCGTACTACGAAGTCAAGCAGCAGGCGTCGCAGTGTCACACCAGTCAGCTCGACGGCGGGCCGGGCATGTTCGACCGGTTTCCACGTTTCATTCAGCGTCGCCTGAACGGGTATGAAACATTCCGGTTGGTGGAACCGGCGCGGAACGGACAACGTCCTAAAGAGCAGGATTTGTTTGAGGGCATCATTTAAGCGAATCGACGAGTCACCCGATTGGCGGGGGTAGCATAGTAGGAGGTTAACATGCGAAGACTTAGTTTGAGCGGTTTGATCATCGGATTGTTGTTGGCCGCCGTTATGCCGGTCAGCGCCGCGCCGTTGGCGGGCGGCACAGTGGGCATCGCCAGCACGGCTGTCTGCAAAGATACAGCCACGGTGGCGGCCGGCGGCACGGCGACGTATGCCACCAATCGCATTAAGATCAAGGTATACGCACAGAATACGGACGGCTCTTTCCATCTTCACAGCGAAGCAGCCAGCGAGCAGTTTGGCAGCGGTGCTTATCTGCTGGCCGTGACGGTGGATTACAGCGCCAAACCGGTAGCCGCCGGGCGCGTGATGCGTATTGACGTGCAGTTGCAGCGCCAGAGTGGCGGCAGTTTCGTCAACGACGGCAGCCTGGTATCGACCACGATCAGCGCCGCGGATCAATCGTGCAAGGATCGCTGCTCGGTGACGATTGCCACGACCGATCGCGCGCCGGTGAAAGGCACGGTCACGCTGCGCACGCACTTCGGCGCATGGTTCCGGCCGGAAGGCCGCCTGTACGGTGCGATTCCGGTGAATGCCGGCGCGTCGCTGCGCAACACCGTCATCGGCGTGCCATGCGGCGCCTCGGTGCGGGTCTGGTTCTATCCCGCCACGGGCAAAGACCGCACGCCTAAGCTGCTGCCGGCGCAGTATTGGCCCTACGAGTATGCGGCCACTGAGCTCGATGGCGCCAA
Organism: Thermoflexales bacterium; assembly: GCA_030834835.1. Classification (GTDB taxonomy): domain Bacteria; phylum Chloroflexota; class Anaerolineae; order Fen-1058; family Fen-1058; genus JAGOBP01. Next base: position 1,617 of record JAUQXD010000277.1, read on the forward strand.
CCCCTACACGACGTCATTTGCCAAAGGTGTGGCCGCGACTAAGCCGCTGGAAAGCGATGATCCGTACGCGCCGAAGTAGGAGAAGTAGATAGGAAATATGCAGACAAGTAGATAAGGAAAAGAGCGCGGCGAGAGGCCGCGGTCTTTTGTATCCTTCAATCCACCTCACCCCCGGCCCCTCTCCTGAGACTCACACGCTATTCTCAGGAGAGGGGCGATGCTCCTCATTGCGTTCGGGGTGGTAGCGGAAGTTGC
>JAUQXD010000278.1 GCA_030834835.1 Thermoflexales bacterium
GGTTTCTGGCTGATCTGCCCGTGCCTGAAGCCAAAGCGTGGCTCACCTCGCTAGACGGCGTCGGCCCCAAGACCGCCTCGATCGTGCTGCTGTTCGCCCTGGGCAAGCCCGCCTTCCCGGTCGATACGCACATTCATCGGGTCACAGGGCGACTGGGCTTGATTCCACCCAAAACCACCGCCGATCAGGCGCACGAAATTCTGGAAGCACTGGTGCCGTCGGAGTGGTATCATCCGTTTCACCTGCTCGTCATTCAGCACGGGCGCAAAGTGTGCAAAGCGCAGCGCCCCCTGTGCGACGTCTGTTCATTGCAGAAACAGTGTATTTACTATCAAGCGGAGCATGGAGGTTAGCATGAAACAGGCAGGCAAACGCCACTCGCTGCTCGTTTTTCGCCGACGCTATCGCAACCATCGCGGTTTATACTTCTTTGTCGCCTTCCTCTTCTTTGCCTTCTACGTAGCGCTGAACCTGGCGCCCGCCTCGTTCTGGGAGCGCATTCCGTGGGGGCCGGACTACGACTGGATTTTGCTGGTAGGCGGCGTCATCGTCTTTCTGATCGCGCTGTTCCGCACGGTCGCCAGCCAGATCCCCTACGTCCAGTGCACCGAGAAGAACCTCAAGATTCAGACGCCGCTGTACCCCATCGTGATCTCATACAAGCGCATGAAAGAGACGCGGCCCAATCCCCTGTTCCAGGTCTTCCATCGCGAGAAGTTATCGCGCGTCGAACGCAGCATCGTGCTCGACGACAAAGTGGGTGGCCAGACCGCGCTGGTGATCGATATGGGCAGCTGGCCGATGAGCGTGAGCTATCTAAAGTTCTGGTTGAGCAATCTGATGTTCACCTCGGACAATCGCGGCCTGGTGTTGTGGGTCGAAGACTGGATGACACTGAACCGCGAACTGGGCGACTTCAAAGACCGCTGGCGCGATCGCAAGACCGGCCGTGATGAAGGTCCGTCCGCCAGCCTGTACGGCCAGATCATGCGCGGTAAATAATCTCGGCGCGATTATTTACCGCGTCGCAACCCATAAAACAAAAAGCCCGTCGCAGCTGCGGCGGGCTTTTTGGTCGGCCAACATGAAAGTGATTAGAGATTCTGATATAGATTGGAAAACGCGTTACCAATGGCCGGACCGAGCATCGAGAGAACCAGAATAACCACCAGGGCGACGAGCGCCAGGATCAAGGCATATTCGATAATGCCTTGTCCGCGTTCGCTTGGCAGGTACAACATTTTGACCACCCCCTTTCCACCCGTAACCTCGCGTAGCTCAGTTTACACTTGATCGAGCTGCGGTGTCCATCCCCCAAACGTCCTGGCACGCCGCCAGCCATGGCAACGCTTTGAGCGGTTTGAGATTGTTTTTCTAACCCAACCGCGCCGCCAGCCAGGCTTCGATTTCACCAAATACCAGCGCCCGCTCGCGTTCGTTGTGAATCTCGTGGTACAGGCCGTCGAACTCGCGATACGTCACCAACGCCGCCGGGACCTGCTGTGCAAAAGCCCGCGCACCCTCCGCCAGGCACACCCGATCGCCGCCACCGTGCAGCATCAACAGCGGCACCGACCATTCCCTCGCCCGCTTATAAAGTTCGGCCCGCACGCTCTCCGCTTCCGTAGCCAGCCGCGGCGTACCCCAGTGATGCGTCAGCGGATCGGCCTCGAAAGCCGTAATCACCGCCGGATCATGCGACAGATACTTCGTCAACACACCGTTATCCATTTTCAAAGACGGCGTCACATGGCTCAACATACCCGCCAGGCCGCGCTTCCACTTCGGCATCACCAGCGCATCGCGCAGCGCCGTGCCCGTCACCACGATACCGTTTAACCCGGCCGGATGATCCAGCCCGTATTTCAGCACCATCAGCGTGCCGAGGCTGTGTCCCAAAACAAACAGCGGTGTCGCCGGATCAGCCGATCGGATGTGCGCCACCCGCCGATCGAGGTCGGCCACGTACTGATCGAACCGATCGACATAGCCCCGCTTCCCGCCCGATCGGCCATGCCCGCGCGCATCGGCTCCGTGCAGCGTAAAGCCGCGCGGCACGAAGTAATCCACGTAGTTCCCAGAGCGTCCGCTGTGCTCGCCCAGCCCGTGCACGATGACGAGGTGCGCGCGGGTGCGATCGGCGGCCCAGGTCTGCGCGTAGAGTTCAAGTCCATCGGCGGCGGCAAAACGGCGTTCGGAATGTTGGGGCATGTTCTTCTCCACGGTGCGAGGTGTGTGCATTATACCGCAGCCAAAGTGATCTTTGTCGCCCGTCAGATGTAAAACGTCCATTGCCGCCGATGGGGCCATCGCGTATAATCGGCAGCGTGTCCACGCCCCATTTGACCACCCACCAGTATCAGCGTGCCGTGCGCCGTGTCCTGATCGGCATCCTGCTCCTCAACTTGATCGTCACCGCGATCAAGTTTTTTGTCGGCGCGCTCACCGGCTCCATCGCCGTGCTCGCCGACGCCTTCAACGCGCTGGTCGATTCGTCATCCAACGTCATCGGGTTGCTGGGAATGCGGGCCGCCGCCGAGCCGCCCGATGCCGATCACCCGTATGGCCGCCGCAAGTACGAGACCATCGCCACGCTGGCGATTGCGGGCCTGATGCTGCTGGCCGGTTGGGAAGTGCTGCAGGATGTCTTCGACCGATTGGGCGGCGGCCAGCCGCCCGTTGTCACCGTCGAAGCGCTGGCGCTGATTCTGCTGACGCTGCCGCTGAACACTTTCATTGTCTGGTTTGAAAGCCAACGCGCGCGTCAACTGGGCAGCGATGTGTTGATGGCCGATGCCACCAGCACGCGCGTCAACATCTTTGTGTCGCTGGCGGCGCTGGCCGGCTTGATCGGATCACAAATCGGTCTGCCGTGGCTGGACATCGTCGTGGCGCTGGGCATCGTGGCCTACGTGTTCCGATCGGCCTACGGCATCCTGCGCGAAACGTCCGAGGTCTTGACCGACAGCGCCATGGTTGATCCGCACGTGGTGGAAGACATCGCGCGCAACGTGCCGGGCGTGTGGTTTGCGACCAAAGTGCGCAGCCGCGGCCGCGAAGACGACGTGCATCTGGACCTGCACATCAAGGTCGATCCGGCGATGGCGACCGAGCAGGCCCACGCCATCGCCAGCGAAGTGGAGCGGCAGTTGCAGGAGCGTGTGCCGGGGCTGGTGGATGCGGTAGTACACATCGAACCAGGCGATACGTCGCCGCTGTCCGAATGGGACGCGATTACGGTGCGGCTGCGCGCCCTTGCCGACGGGCTGGGGCTGGGCGTCCACAACATTCACATCGATGTATTGGATGGCCACTATCTGGTCGATGTCGATGTAGAAGTCAACTCGAATTTGTCACTGGCCGAGTCGCACGCGCTGGTCAGTGAGTTCGAAGTGCGCGCGCGCCGTGAACTGCCCAGAGTGTCCGACATCGTCACGCACATCGAACCGACCCTGCCCGGCGATTTTCCACTGTTGCTCAGCGGGTCGGAAGCCGACAGCCTGCGCGATCAAATCGTAGCCATTGCCGATCAAGTGGCCGGCGAGTGCGCGTGCCACCACGTCATTTTGCGGCATAGTCATGCCCCGCACCGCATCGACGTGTCCCTGCACTGTCACGCGCCCGGCGACGCGCCGCTCATCGAAGCGCACTTGCTGGCCGAACACGTCGAGCGCGAATTGCGCACCGCTCTGCCCCAACTCGATCACATTACGATTCATGTGGAACCGGCAGGGTCGGTGGATCAGTAACCTGGTAAATTAGTAGATTGGTAGATTAGTGGGTGGTCAACCGTTCACTAATGTACCAATCCCCAATCTACCAATCTACCAATCTACCACTCACCACAACTCAAACTGCACCGCCGACTGCTCGATCGACGGTTTCAGGCCAAAGGCCAGTTGAAACGTTGCGGGCGTAAGGGCAGCCGATTGAGCCACCTGCCTGAGCGAACTGAACTTCAACACCTGCCACGCCGTTTGAGTCAGGCGCGGATCGCGCGCGAGTTTGTGCTGCAGCAGCGTGGCGCGTCCGCCCGGCAACACCAGCACGCCGGACGATGCGCCCAGCAGCGGCGCAACCTCAGCTGTGGTGTTGAGCGTAAACGCATACACCACCCGATCAGCCTGTTGCCAGATCACACCTCGCTCCTGACTGTGCAACTCGGTATCAAAGCCCAACTGTGCGCCAAGCGTCAACAGCAGCGTCTCAATCTCCATCAATTCCGCATGGCGCGCCTCGGCCGCATCTTCCGGCCGCAGGCCAATCTGATGGGGCGCCGATTCAACTGCATACGATTGAATCGCCGTCGCGACCAGGGCGCGATCGGGCGTGAGTTGATCGGGGAAACGCGCGTATATAACCCGCAGCAGTTCATCGCTCGACCACATCTCGCGCGATCGCAACCAATCGCGCACGGCCAACTCCACCCGATCGGCCAGCGGTCGCTCCCCCTCTTCTGAAATCGTCTGTATGATTTCAGGAGAGGGGGTCGGGGGGTGAGGCAGCCACCACCGCTGATCGGCCAGTTCCACACACTGGCTCAACCCATCGTGAATCAGGCCGCGCAAGACATGCTCGCTGTCCGGCAGTTGCGCGACCTTCGTCAAGGCATCGCTGCGACCCAGCGCCGCATAGATGCCGGCTTGCAAGATCGGCCATGCGGTTGGTTCGGCGCGATCGCGCAGCACGCGCCCGGCGGCCTCGCGTGTTTGCTGCCGCACCGCCGATCGGATTTGAGATTCGTCGGGAATGGCGGGCTGATCGGCTGGTGACGCCCGCCACGGCGCGGCCCGCCACGTCGCGCGCACCCCATCGAACGGATCACAAACCAGATGCTCCAACTGTTGCTGCGCTTGCCCGCCCGCCAGCACCACGCTTTCCAACATCGCTTCGTCGTAGGCAAAGGCCAGCACGCTGCGCGCCGTCGATCGCAGGGCAGCGTTGAACGCCCCCCAGCCCGACGCAATCGCCCGCCATTGCCAGTCCCAGTTGGTGCGTTTGCGTGACAACAGCGGCAGCAAACCGTCCGTCGCCGCTTTGCCCCACAACCACGCCGTCCATGCCGCGCTGAGCGACCAGAAACCGGGGCGCGGCTGCGGCGGATGCGCCATCAACAGCGCGACCGAGCGCGGCGGGAGTTGTCTGGCCAGATCGCGCGACGAGAGGTTGAGCAGACAGACGGCCGGCGTGGGCGACTCGATCAATTCGGCAACAGTGGCCACGCGACTGAGCGACTGAGGGATTGAGGGAGAGAATGAGGCTTGCTGCTCCAATTCAAGCCAGACGTTCGTTTCGATGAAGCGCGGCGGCGGCTTGAGGCCGATGACGCGATGCGTGTCGTTGGGCGCGTGCAGTGAGGTAGCCGCATCCAGCATCGCCAACAGAGCCGGTCGCAGCGCGGCGCGATCGGCTTCGGGCAAACTCTCGAACTTCAGCACGATGTCGCCCAGCGCGTTCTGCGCGCGCGGTGTGTAAGCGTCCAGCACTTCACCCACACGTTCGGCGTTTTCGTGTTTGGGATCGACGATACGGCTGTGCAGCGTCCAGAACGGCAGGCTGCGCGGCTTGAAGCGCGTGGCCTGCTCGATATCGGCGCCATCGGTGGGGCCGATGTTTTCGCCGCAGGTGGCGCAGTTGACGTGCTTCGTGATCGGAATGTTGCGATCGCGATCCCATTCGAAGTGCTGCGCCACGGCGGCGCGGCGGCAGGTGGGGCAATGCGTGGCGTATAGATCGAGTACATGCTCGCGCAGGCGCTGCGCGCCTTTGCGCGCGTCGGCCAGGTGGGTCAGCGCCGCGCGCGCGTCCACAGGCCAGAGTGTCGCCTCGATCGCCAGAAGATTGATCGGGTTGAAGGAAGCCGCGATAACTTTGCGATTGAGTGCGAGCGCGGCTTCGATCACGCTCGCCCCAATGCAAAACGGATCGACGACTACATCGCCGGGCTGCGTGTGCCGTTCGATCGCGGCGCACACCACGGCGGGTGGCAGCGACGGAAAGGCTCCGGGCAAGATGCGCAGCGGTGGCGCGTGATCCGACGGAATAAAATGTTCCATGCAGAAAGTATAGCCTGAAACACGCTGAGTGACGAATGAATCGTGGTACAATCGCCGCACTTTTCCGGTTGCTTGAGATTATGCGACGCTTATTTGCTTTAATCATCCTGTTGTTGCTGGCCGCGTGCGGCGGAACACCAACACCTATTCCAACACCCACGGCCACGTTACGTCCAACCGCGACGCCGCGCCCCACGCCAACCGCCACACCGATCCCCAAGTGCCCCGCGCCCACTTCCGCCGATGTCTGGGCTGCGCCGGTCGATTTCGACGGCTATCCCGCAGCGATTGGCGCCTATCTCAACGCGGGCGGTCCGGTCACGGCGCTGACGACGATTCTGAGCAACGCCAGTTCGATCAACGATCGATTCGGCAGCGTCAAATTGATCGATCTGACGGGCGACGACGAACATGAAGTGATCGTCTCAATCGCGGAGCCCGCCTCACTCGATCGGCTCCCCGCGCCCGGCGGCATGCTGTTGATCTACGGCTGCGCCCGGCAGCGGGTCGATCTGTTGTATACGGCCCAATCAGCCGCTGCCGAAACCATGCCCCGCCTCGTTCAAATCGGCAACATCACGGGCGCGGCGCGCGGTGCGCAGGTCGCCACGCTGATCTCGTCGTGCGGCGCACACACCTGCTTCGAACGCTTCGATATGCTGGGCTGGACCGGCGCGACATTTGTCAGT
>JAUQXD010000279.1 GCA_030834835.1 Thermoflexales bacterium
CGCGCCCCGGTATCCGATGGCGACGGATACCGGGGCGTTTTTGTTTTGACAAGAAATGTCAAATTTGGCGGGGCAATCCTTGCTACAATCAGGGCATCTCAAGTTGAAAGGACGATCTCAAATGACTACGTACTACCCGCTCACCGTCGGCAACACCTGGACGTACAAGATGAAGGACGGCAAGACGTTCACCAACACCGTGACCGGCGGTGATGGCACGAATTCCACCATGCAGAATACCTCACAGCCGGCGCCGCAGAACGTGCGCAAGACCGGCGACACCTACACCACCGACAGTTACGAAGCCGGCAACTGGCAGGTGCTGATGAAGGACTCGCTGCAAAAGGGCGACGCCTGGGACATCTCGTACAAGGCCAACGGCATCGACACCGTACTGAAGATGACGGTGAAAGACACCGGCCTGAGCAAAGAGGTCGAGGGCAAAACTTATCAAAACGTGGCGCTGCTGGAAGGCGACATGAAGATGTCGATGAACGGCAAGCCCGTCCCCATGACGTATCTGGTGCAGTATTATTACGCGCAGGGCATCGGCCTGATCTTGACCACTGCCTCGCATGGCGAAGCGATGGGCCTGATCTCGTACGAACTCAAGTAGCCGGAGAGAATCAGCATGTCTAACATCTCGACGTTGTCCGTTCAGGAATCACGCACCACTGGTTCGCCGGTGACTTCGATGGTCGCGGGCCTGGCGCTGGGTCTGGTGGTAGTGGTTGTCGGCGCCGTGATCTGGGGCGTTATCGCCCACTTCACCGACACGGTGTACTTCATCATCCCGCTGGCTGTTGGCTTTGCAGTCGCCAGCGCCCTGTTGCTGCCCTTCAAGCACAAGCCTGTCCTGCTGGCCGCTCTGCTGTTTGTGCTCTGCGTCGTACTGACGGTGATGAGCGCCCTGCTGGGCGACTACGTGTACTACACGTTGGGCTACGCGCGCGAAGCTTCCATCTCGCTGACAGAATCAGCCGCGACAATCGCCCAACACTTTGTCGAGATTGCCACCGACAGCCCCGACACAGTCAAATCAGTCGGGCTTGCGGCGATCGGCGCGCTACTCGGCTTTGTGAACGCGATGCGCCGCTAAGCGCCTTTCCGGTTATCCCACACCCCGATTGAACCCGTTCCATCCCTCAGCCCGCTCGATGTCGAGCGGGCTGTTTGTTTTATCTGTTAAACATTCTTAACACAGACTTAAGAAGCGCTTGAATCCCGGCTGGTAAAGTTGGAGACGTAGCCCTTGCGCGGGGACAGGTCTTGAGTGCTTACTGGCTAAAGTCCCCCGCAAGGTTGACGCTGAAAATTCACTTTCTCAAGGAGAAGAACAACATGCAATCTCGAAATCGTCTCGCTTTGCAAAATGCTAGCCGCATTTTGCCGGTCAGCCTGCTGTTGCTGACTGCCATCGTCGTCGGTGCCTGCACGCCCAGCACTTCGGGCGCGCCCGCAGCCGCGCCGACCGCCGCCCCAGCCCCGACCAAGGCTCCCGTTGCAGAACCGACCAAGGCTGCCGCTGTTGAGCCGACCAAGGCCCCTGAGCCTACAGCCGCACCCGCCGCGCCTGCCATGACGAGCGTTATGCCGGAGGTTGATCCGGCGGCAGTGACCGGCGACATCGTGTCGGCGGGCAGCAGCACCGTCTTCCCGCTCAGCGAAGCGATGGCCGCCCGCTTCCAAGATGAAGGCTACACAGCCAACATCACCATCGACAGCATCGGCAGCGGCGCGGGTTTCGAGCGTTTCTGCAAGACCGGCGAGACCGACATCGCCAACGCCAGCCGTGGCATCAAGAGCAGCGAAGTCGAGTCGTGCCAGGCCATTGGCCGCACGCCCATCGAGTTCCGCGTGGGCACCGACGCGCTGGCTGTGGTCGTCAACAAAGAGAACACCTGGCTGGCCGACGGCGTGACCCTGGCCGAACTCGCCCAGATCTTCGGCGAGGCCAAGACCTGGGCCGAAGTCAATCCCGATTGGCCCGCCGAACCCATCCTGCGCTTCAGCCCCGGCACCGACAGCGGCACCTTCGACTTCTTCATCGAAGCCGTCATGCAGCCCGCCTACAACAAGGACGCCAAGTTGGGTGAAGAAACCCTGCTCAAAGCCGAGAATCTGCAACTGTCCGAAGATGACAACGTGCTGGTGCAAGGCGTCGAAGGCGACAAGAACGCCATCGGCTACTTCGGCTACGCCTACTATCAAGAAAACGCCGACAAGCTGCAACTCGTCACGATCAACGGCGTCAAGGCCAGTGCGGCCACCGTGGATAACAACACCTATCCGCTGGCCCGCCCGCTGTTCATCTACAGCGATGCCAGGATCATGGCCGAGAAGCCGCAGGTTGCCGCCTTCATTAACTTCTATCTGACTTTCGTCAACGACGAAATCAGCAAGGTCGGCTACTTCCCCGCCAGCGACGCCGCGTTGAACGGCGCGCGGGTCGCCCTGTTGAGCGCGTTGGTCGGCAAGTAATACTGACTGGTTTAGAAGGTCGATTGTCAGACCGGGGAGGGAAGCCGCTGTGTTTCCCTCCCCGCTGTGTCACCAGATGGCCTGTCCATCTTGAATTGCCACAATCGAGGTTACTACTCAGCCCACCGTCATTGCGAGCGTTTTTCGCCAGGTGCGCCTCCGCCGCTGTGCGGCGGGCAAGGCGTGCGAAGCAATCTCGTGCTCAGCCAGAAGATTGCTTCGTCGCAAACAGCGCTCCTCGCAATGACGGCCGAGCAGTAACCAATCGAGGTAATCTATGCAAGCCACACTCAGTGAATCATCTGCCGTCCCACTCGTCTCCACCGCTGCTTTACGCAAACGCCGCCGTCCGCATGAAACTATTATTCAAGGCTTCTTGATGGCCAGCGGGGCCATTTCCATTCTCATCACCGCCGGCATCGTCTTTGTGTTGTTTGAAGAATCGCTGGCCTTCTTTGGTTCCGGCCAGGTGGATTTAATCGAATTCTTCACCGGCACCAAGTGGCAGCCGGCCATCGGGCAGTTCGGCATTTTGCCACTGCTCAACGCCACGCTCATGACCAGCCTGGCCGCGATGCTGGTGGCCCTGCCGCTGGGGCTGGCGGTCGCCATCTACCTGAGCGAATACGCCACGCCACGCGCGCGCAGCATCCTGAAGCCCGTGCTGGAAGTGCTGGCCGGCATCCCGACCGTGGTCTATGGCTACTTCGCGTTGACGTTCATGACGCCCCTGCTCCGCTCGATCTTCGGGCAGGACACGGTGCAAATTTATAACACGGCTTCTGCCGGCATCGTCATCGGCATCTTGATCATTCCGCTGGTCGCCTCCATGAGCGAAGACGCCCTCAGCGCCGTGCCGCGCTCGCTGCGTGAAGGCGCCTATGCGCTGGGCGCGACTAAGTTCGAAACCGCCCTCAAAATCGTGCTGCCCGCTGCGCTGTCTGGCATCACTGCCGCCGTCATCGTGGCGATTTCGCGCGCCGTGGGTGAGACGATGGTCGTCGCCATCGCGGCCGGGGCCGGGCCGAACTTCACGTTCAATCCGTTTGAAGCCGCCGAAACCATGACGGGCCACATCGTGCGCATCAGCGGCGGCGACCTGAGCTACGACTCGATCGACTACAACAGCATCTTCTCGATCGCGCTGTTCCTGTTCCTGATTACGCTGGTGCTTAACTTGATTAGCAACG
>JAUQXD010000022.1 GCA_030834835.1 Thermoflexales bacterium
TGGCGCGCAGGGTGTGCAGAACGTTGATCAAAGGTTGACCTTCGCCGGACAGACCTGACAGGGTTTCTCGGCGCAGCCGCGCCGAAACCTGTCAGGTCTTGCTTATACTATGATGCGGGCATCGCCACGAAGTCGAAGAACAACTTCACATCGTCTTCTGTTTCCAGGAAGGCCAACTTGATCGGGCCGACGGCGAAGTCCGACATCTTGATCTGTGTCGAAGCCGAACCCGTAAGGCCCTGATCAGTGAGTTTCAGCGTGACTTGCCAGGTCACAGGCTTCGTCGTCTGCTTGACGGTCAGGTCACCCGTCATGGTGAACGAGACTTCATCGCCGGCGTTGACTGCGGCGGGCAGACCGTCGATGGCCGTGGTTTTGAAGGTGGCCTGCGGGTATTTGGCCGATTCCAGCCCGTTGTTGCGGATGAAGTTGTCGCGCCGTCCCTCATCTGATTGGAACTGGCTGATGTCGATGACGATGTCGCCGATCTGGCTTTTGGCCGGTTCGGCTGTGTTGATCAGGATGTCACCCGCCACGCCTTTGGTGCGGCCGATGGCGGTGGCAAAGCGATTGTCCTGAAAGAAGGTCTCACCCACCTCATAACGGGCTTCGCTCTGCGCGGCATCGATGCGATACAACTTCGCGTCACTTGCGGGCGCAGCCGGAACGGCTGCGGGTTGAGTCGGATCAGCGGCAGGTGTCGCAGACTGCGGTGCCGCAGTTGGCGCAGTCGTCGCGGCGGCCTGCACTGGCGCGGCGATGGTCGGCGCAATGGGCGCGGCGGTTGAGACGGTCGTGGAGGCGAACAAGGTCCGATCGAGTACGAACAAAGCCGCGCCCCCCAGCACGGCGACGATCACTAATCCAATGACCACTTTCTTCAACATGCTCGATTTCTCCTATTGGCTGTCTATATTGTAACGGAGCATCCCGCGTTTCAGGATGCTCCGTTACAAATAAGTATAACATCTGTTGTGTACGGCGGCTCAAATTCTTATCAAAATCTAATTTGCGCCCCGGTTGGCCTGACGCGGTTATTGTTCAAGTGGGCACAGACCCGGCCATCAAGCGCTGGCACAACCGTACCCCGCTCATCGCATCGTTGACCCAATAGTCTGCCCCGACGAAGCGGCACACTTGCTCGTCGATCATGCCGCCGCCGATGACGATGGGAAAGGCCAGTCGATGGCTGTCGGCCTCGGCGCGCAACACAGTGACCGTGGCCCGCATCGATTCAAACGACGATGTGATCAGCCCCGACAAACCGACGATGTCGGGTTTGATTTCGATCGCTTTAGCGGCAAACTCGGCGGGCGGCACATCCACGCCCAGATCGATCACATCAAAGCCGTGGCAGGCCAGCAGCATACCCACCATGTTCTTGCCGATGTCGTGAATGTCGCCGCTGACCGTGCCGACTAACACTCGCCCCGAACTCTGCCCGTTGGTCTGCCGCTCGATCATCGGCTGAACGTACTCCACCACCTCGCGGAAAATCTCACCGGACATGATCAGACCGGAGACGTAGAAATCGCCGCGCTCGTAACGCTGGCCCACCAGCCGCATGCCCTCGTTGCAGTCTTCGATGATCTGCAAGGGATCATCGCCGGCCGCGACGCGCTGGTGCACGAGCTGCAAGACCTCGTCTTCTTCCAGATCGGCCAGCAGGTTGATCAATTGTTCGCGCGTGTCCGTCATGGTCGCCTCACTCCACCATCACTCCGACTCGCGTGGTGAAGCGCAGTCGATCGGCGCGGCCGATGAACCACCCCCAGCTAATCGGTTTGTCGTCAAAGTCGTAAAAGAGATGTTCCAGGCAGAAGGCCGCCAGCGGCTGCGGCGCGCACAGCAACCGCGCTTCTTCATCGGTCAAGATCGTCGCTTCGACGCTGAGATCGCCGCGCTTGAGGATCGTCTCGCCCGCGCCGCTGAACAGGCGTTGCAGCGCTGTCACTTCCATTTCTGATTCGACGATGGGGCGGGTGGGATCGTAAATCAGGTACTCGCGATGATAGAGGACCGGCTCGTTGTCCATGCGGAGCAAACGGCGGATGTAAATCGTCCGCTGCCCGATCGCGATGGCGA
>JAUQXD010000280.1 GCA_030834835.1 Thermoflexales bacterium
AGGTTTCCCCAACAGTCCGGCTAAGCGCCTCCCGAACCAGTCGATTGTCAATTCGATATCCAACACTCTGCAAGGCCCGGATCAGATCAGCCGCCGAAGTGACAAGCCCGCGCTGTCTCGCAATGATGACTACGGCGAGAGTGCCCTTGATCTCAATCGAGAAACTTCGTGCGCATTTACGCGCAGCGGCATCGTCAAGAATCGCAGTCCAATTCGGTTCGGACGCCGCTAAACTTAGCACTGCGGTTTCACCGGCGCCCAAATCCCAGCCCAAAATCTCGGGTGAAGGAGCGGGCGTGTCAACGATTTGAAATTGCCCGCGTGCCAGAACCTGTCGGGCGGGATCATTTACCGGTCCGGCGTTGATCTCTGCGACAACGGCGCGCGGCACAATGACCCGATCTGGCAAACCTCGCAACAGGTCGTCGCGGCCAACGCGCGCCAGCAAAATCAGCGGCGAGGCGTTTACCACCCACTGCTCAGGCATTGCCTACTTCCTGCACGACTTCGTCAGCGTCATATTGCCACGGCGAAACCCCGTAGCTCGCCAGCGCCGTCAAGAACTCCGCGCGCGAGACACCCGCAATTTCTGCGGCCTTGCCTTGCGACACGCGCCCCAGTTCATACCACTTAGCGGCTGCGGCCAATCGCATTTCACGCGCAAAATTAGGTGGGTCCTGCCGCATCGCTGACAGCACGCTTCGATCCATTTCGATTGAGATTTGCACGGTACTCATAGCAACCTCCTCCTGTTTTGAGTATAACATACGTTGCCCGTTCACCATCAAGGAACGAGGCCACTCAAGTTGAGCGGCCTCGTTCGCTTTTCATTGCGAAGCATCCCTGTGGGACTCGTCACTCATCACTCGTCAAATCACGCCGAGTTCCTTCCCCACCTGCTGGAACGCCTCCAGGCCCTGCTCCAAATCCGCCGCCGAATGCGAGGCACTGATCATCACACGGATGCGGGCCGTGCCTTTGGGCACCGTCGGGAAGACGATGGGCATCGCGAAGATATTGCGCTCGAACAGCTTGCGGCTGAACTGCTGCGCGACTTGATTTTCGCCTAGAATCACCGGCGTGATCGGCGTTTCGCTGTGGCCGGTATTGAAGCCCAACTTCGCCATCTCGGTCTGGAACAACTTCGCATTGGCCCACAATCGATCCACCAACTCGGTCGATTCTTCCAGCAGATCGACCGCCGCCATGCACGCCGCCGTGTCCGCCGCCGTGGTCGCACTGGAGAACAGGAACGGTCGCCCGCGCTGGCGCATCCAATCGACCAAGACTTTCTTGCCCGCGATGACGCCGCCCACCACGCCGAAGGCCTTGCTCAACGTGCCGATCTCCACGTCGAATTTGCCGTGCAGCCCAAAGTGATCGACGATGCCGCGCCCGCCGCGCCCCAGCACGCCCTCGCCGTGCGCGTCGTCCACCATCGAGATCACGCCGTATCGGTCGCACACATCGCAAATCTTGTCGAGCGGGGCCACGTCGCCGTCCATGCTGAACACGCCATCGGTCACCAGCAGGCCGCGTCGATATTGCGGCAGCTGTTCTTTGATCTTCGCTTCGGCATCGGCCACATCGCAGTGATCGTACACGATGATTTTGGCGCTGCTCAAACGGCAGCCGTCGATGATGCTGGCGTGATTCAGCCGATCGGTGAAGATCACGTCCTCTTTGCCGACCAGCGGCGCGATGGCGGCCTGATTTGCCACGAAGCCCGATTGCACATACAGCGCATCTTCCACGCCTTTGAACGCGGCCAGTCGCCGCTCCAGTTCGACGTGCAGATCGAGCGTGCCCGCGATCGATCGGACGGCCGCCGGTCCGGTGCCGTACTTCTCGATGGCCGCCTGCGCCGCCGCCTTCATCCTGGGATGGTCGGCCACGCCCAGATAGTTATTCGAGCAGAAGTTCAGCACCTTCTTCCCATCGACCACGATCCACGCGCCCTGCGCGGACCCGATCGTGCGGATGGTGTTGAACAGCCCCTGATCCTTGAGACCTTGAAGTTCGTTCTCTAGCCATGTTAGTTTGTTGGTTGTCATGGTTCACTCCAAAGGAATAATGCGTAATCCGTACTACGTAATCGGTGGTTCATTACGAATTACGCATTACGAATTATGCATTACGCGACCCACATCATCACTTTGCCGCTCTCGCCGCTCTCCATCGTCGCGAAGGCTTTATCGTACTCTTCCAGTTTGTACTGGTGCGTGACGATGGGCTTAAGATCGACCAGGTTGTTCAGCAGCAGATCGTCGCTTTGCTCCCAGGTGCTCCACATCTTGCGGCCCACGATGCCGCGCACGGTGATGCCTTTGAAGATCACCGCGTTGGCGATGTCGAACTCGATCGGGCGGGTGGGCAGCCCAAAGGCCACCACATCGCCCGCGTAACGCACCAGCGAGAAGCCCTGCTGAATGGCCGTCGCCGCGCCCGACATCTCCAGCAGCACGTCGACGCCTTCGTTATGCGTGACATGCTTGACCAGCTGCACCAGGTCGTTCTCGCGCGGATTATTGGTGTAGTCCGCGCCGAGCCGCTGGGCAAAGTTGCGGCGATAGTCGCTGATGTCGCTGGCGATGATCGTCTTCGCGCCGCGCCCACGCACGGCCAGCAACGTCATCAGGCCCACCGGTCCGCAGCCCGTGATCAACACGATTTTGTCTTTCACTTCGGCGGCAAATGCCGTGTGGATGGCATTGCCAAAGTTCTCGCGCAGCACGGCCACTTCGGTCGGCATATCGGGCGGGTTGACCCACGCGTTCTGCCACGGCATCGCGATGTATTCGGCAAACGATCCGTCGCGATCGACGCCGATGATCTTCGTCTCCGGCGCCACATGTCCCAGATTGTGCCGGTAGTATTCGCCGTTGTAGTTGACGATGTGGCTTTCGCACGAGACAAAGTCGCCCACTTTGCGCTCGGTGACGTTGCGGCCCATCTCCACGATGTCGCCGCAAATCTCGTGGCCCTGAATCATCGGCACGGTTTTCACGCGGCCCTGTGACCAGGTGTCCCAGTTGTAAATGTGCAGGTCGGTCCCGCAGATCGAGGTGGCGCGTACCTTAATCAGCACGTCGTTGGGGCCGATCACGGGCATGTCGCGCTGCATCAGCGTCAGACCGGCGCTGCGGGTCTGCTTGACGAGGGCCTTCATGGTGTGGTTCATACGCAACTCCTTGAGGGATGGGTGGGAGCGCATCGATTGACATCAATGCGTAAAGAGTATAGCACCAGTCCGAGCGGCCAGTGAGCGCCGACAGGCCGTTTTTTGGCGTGACGTTCGTCGGTTACGGCGATTAATCGGTGTATAATCGAGGGTGATGACACCCTCGACCGACACTCGCTCACTCAAGGCCAAAGTCCGCGCCGTCCAGCGCCTGCTGATCGAGGCGTATGGCCTACCCGCGCGCCCGATCTGGGCGGGCACCGTCGGCCTGATCGATCCGGCAGAAGCGCGCTCAAACTGGGAGCCGATCGATCCACTCGACGAACTGATCAACACGATTTTGAGCCAGAACACGAACGATCTCAATCGCGATCGAGCCTACCGCGCCCTCCGATCGGCCTTCCCCACCTGGGCGGCCGTGCGCGATGCGCCGACGAAGGCCGTGGTCGAAGCCATCAAACCGGCAGGGCTGGCGAATCAAAAAGGGCCGCGCATTCAAAAAGTGCTGGAGCGCATCACGGCAGAGCGCGGCCAACTCGACCTGAGTTTCCTGGCAGACTTGGACACCGCCGAAGCCAAAGCGTGGCTCACTTCGCTGGACGGCGTAGGGCCGAAGACCGCCTCGATCGTGCTGCTGTTTGCGCTGGGCAAACCCGCCTTCCCGGTCGATACGCACATCCATCGGGTCACGGGGCGACTGGGCTTGATTCCGCCCAAAACCACCGCCGATCAGGCGCACGAGATTTTGGAAGCGCTCGTGCCGCCAGAGTGGTATCATCCGTTTCATCTACTGGTTATTCAGCACGGGCGCAAGGTGTGCAAAGCGCAGCGCCCGGTGTGTGAAGTCTGTACATTACAGAAACAGTGCGTTTATTATCAAACGGAGCATGGAGGTAAACCATGAAGCAGGCAGGCAAGCGCCATTCACTGCTCGTTTTTCGCCGCCGCTATCGCAACCAGCGTGGCTTATACTTCTTTGTTGCCTTCCTCTTCTTTGCCTTCTACGTAGCGCTGAACCTGGCGCCCGCCTCGTTCTGGG
>JAUQXD010000281.1 GCA_030834835.1 Thermoflexales bacterium
GCGGCCGACACCGCGATGAAGACCACCGTCGATGCGGTGCAGGTCTTCGGCGGCTACGGCTTCATGAAGGAATATCCCGTGGAGAAGTTGATGCGCGATGTGAAGGTCTTCCAGATTTACGAAGGCACGTCGCAAGTGCAGCGCACCATCATTATGCGGGAGTTGTTTAAGTAAGGAAACAAGTAGACAAGGGTATAGTAGACAAGACCCTCACCCCAAACGGGGTGAGGGTTTTCTTTTGCCCGCAGGCAAATCCGACTTTGGGCTGAGGACAGTGCTGCGCCGTTACGCTAAACTGGATGCTATTGATTGCACCACAAATCACGATAAGTACAGACAACCCGAGGAGGTCTCTCATGGCAAAACAGACTTCGGTCTTCAAGCGTGTGTGGCAGCTGGTCAATCTCGTCGGCGGGGTCACGACCCTGTATCTGATGGTCATCCGCCCCTGGCATCTGAAATGGGGCGCGGCCCGTGACGAGGTCGATCGATTGCTGCCCGGCGACGATCTGATCCCGGACCCGAAGATCAACGCCACGCACGCAATCATGATCAACGCCCCGATTGAGCGGGTATGGCCGTGGATCGCGCAGATCGGGCAGGGGCGCGGCGGGTTCTACAGCTACGAAGCCATCGAGAATGCGATGGGTCTGGACATCCACAATGCCGATCGGGTTCTGCCCGAATTCCAGAACCCGCAAGTTGGCGAAAAGATGCCGTTTGCCGAGGGCTTCGCAGTGCCGTACGCTATCGTCGATGCGCCGCGCACGCTGGTGGTTCACGGCGATACGCGCGCCGGGAGCGTGACGATGCCCGGACTGAGGCCCGGCGATTATGCGGCCATGCTCTGGGGCTGGCATCTGGCCGCGATTGACGATCACACGACGCGCCTGGTCGAACGGTGGCAAGCCGACTACGGGTCGGGCCTGATGAACACGCTGATCTATCGGCTGTTCATGGAGCCGGGCGCGTTTGTCATGCAGCGCAAGATGCTGCTGGGCATCAAGCATCGCGCCGAAAAATCCGTCGCAACAGGCGAAACGCATGGTCCATCAGATCCTGTCACATCTAATTGATCTACAACAGCAACCCGCGCCGTTCACACGCGGTGACGGCCCGTTCTGGGATGATCCACACATCTCAACGCAGTTGCTCAAAGTCCATCTCGATCCAAACGTGGAGGCGGCCAGCCGCAGGCCGGAAACGATCGATCGGACTGTCAACTGGCTGATCGACACGCTGGCGCTGAAACCGGGCGCTGCCGTGCTGGATCTGGGCTGCGGACCTGGTTTGTATGCCGGCCGTCTGGCGACCGCGGGCTTGCAGGTTACGGGCATCGATTATTCGCGGCGTTCGATCGAGTATGCGCGTGAATCGGCGCGGGCCAACCATTTGCCCATCGAGTATCGCTACGAAAACTATCTCGATCTGGCGGACGAGCAGCGATACGATGCGGCCTGCTTGATCTACGGCGACTACTGTCCGCTTGAACCACAGCAGCGGGCGCGTTTGCTGCGGAATATCCACCGCGCGCTCAAACCGCACGGTAAGTTTGTGTTGGATGTATCGACGCGCGAACATCGCAAACGGCACGGCCTCAAGAACAGCTGGTATGCAGCAGACAGCGGCTTCTGGAAACCGGGGCCGCAGCTGGTACTGGAAGAAGGCTTCGATTACCCGGAGTCAGCGATCTGGCTTGATCAATACACCGTCATCGAGGCGGACGGGCGAATCTCGGTCTATCGCAACTGGTTTCAAGACTATACGCCCGACACGATCACCACTGAGTTGTCGCAGGGCGGCTTCCACGTCGATAGTCTGTGGGGCGATCTGACCGGCCAGCCTTATACAGCGGACAGCGAATGGATTGGACTCATTGCCAGCCAGCGGTGATCCCGTCGGCTCGAGCAGCCGCGCGGCAGTGGCGGTCCGCCGCGATTTGCCGTGAGGGGCTTATCTCGCGAAAATCAGGAAACCACATCATGACCATTCATTATCGACCTTATCAACGCAGCATCGATCTGCTCAGCATCGGGCAGCTCATTCGCGGCGCGTATGCCATCGCGCCCAACTGGAATACCTACAGCTTCGCGCGCTTTGACATCTGGGCGCAGCGCTGCATCAGCGATGAAGTGCTGCTGAACGAGACGGCATGGCAGTCCGATGTTCGCCTGTGGGAAACCGGCGACGGTATGCTCGTCGGCGCGGTCTTCTTTGAATCCGATCGGGATGCGATGCTGATCGGCCACCCCGATTGGCCGGACCTGATCGAGCCGATGCTCGATTACGCCGAAGCGCGCTATGTCGAAAAAGGCAGCGCCGAACCATTGATGATCGAAGCGATGGAGAGCAACGCCGCGCGCTGCGAACTGTTGAAGTCGCGCGGTTACACACTGTACTCCGGTCACTTCATCCACCGTCACAAGTCGCTCGATCCGGCCGTGATCGAGCCGGTAAACTTGCCGCCCGGCTACACCATCCAGCGATTGACGCGCGGCGATCTGCCGCAGTATCTGCAGGCCGTGTTCGCCGTGTTTGGCCGATCGGGCACGGTAGAGTCTGATCCGTTTTTGAGTCAAGCGCCGTCGTATGTGCCCGAACTCGATCTGATGGTGATGTCGGATCAAAATGAGGTGGCCTCGTTCTGCACGGTATGGGTTGATCCCGTCAACCACTATGCGGAGTTTGAGCCGGTCGGCACTGTGCCGAGTTTTCAGAAGCGCGGTCTGGGCGTGGCGTTGCTGGCGTATGCGGCCAATCGTTTGCGCGCGCTGGGCTGTCCGCTGGTCACGGTTCAATCGTGGAGCACGTCGGAAGGTGCGAACAAATTGTATCAGGCGGCGGGGCTGCTGCCCAAAGACAATCAACTGAACTGGTGCTGGTCAAAGGCTTAAGCGTCGATCATCAGCGGGCCGCGGGCAGGCGCAGGCTAAAGGTGCAGCCGCGGCCGGCTGCGCTGTGAACGGTGAGGTCACCGCCGTGGGCGCGTGCGATGGCCTGCGCGATGCTGAGGCCCAGACCGCTGCCGGGAATGTGGCCAGATTCGGCCTGTTTGCCGCGAAAGAAACGATCGAAAACGCGGGGCAGCTCATCCGGCGTCAGGCCGGGGCCGGTGTCGCTGACTTCGATCACGCCGCAGCTGCCGGTGTCTGATGTCTCGCGGCGCGTCGAGATCGTCACGCGCCCGCCGCGCGGCGTAAACATCACAGCATTTTCCACTACTTCGCCCACTGCCTGCGCCAGGCGCGCTTCATCACCTCGCACGCGCACATCGCCCACCGGCATGACTTCCACCGTAACGCCCTTCGCCCTGGCCTGGGTTTCAACCGCCTCGGTGACTGCCTGGGCCAGTGTGGACAGATCGATGACGTGCCGCTCGGCCAGCATCGGCTGAGCATCCAACGCCGCGATGTCCAGACTGTCTTGCGTCAGCCGCTGCAGCCGCTGCGCCTGGTCGGTCAGCTGGCGCAGATAGTGGCCGGTTTTCTCAGGATATTTGCCGGATTGCAGCAGTTCGATGTAGAGGCCGAGATTGGATAAGGGCGTGCGGAATTCGTGCGAGATGCTTTCGATGAAACGCGCGCGCGCCCGCTCCAGACTCTTGCGCTGGGTGATGTCTTGATAGCTGATCACACACCCGATGATGTGCCCGTGCCCGTCGTGCACCGGGGCGACCGTCAGGGCCGTTTCGTATGGGCGATTGTCTTTGCGCTGCCCGGCCACCTCACCCCGCCACGTACTGCTTTGCCGCAACGCGGCTAACACGTCCGAGGCCTCCGGCCACGGCGCCCGCGTGCTGACGATCTGGCCCAATGCCTCGGCCGACGAGTAACCCGTCAGCGTCGTGAACGCCTCGTTCACGTATTGAATTCGGAAATCCAGATCGGTCAGCAGCAGGGCTTCGCCCACACTGCGCAAGATCGTGTCGCTCTTGTCTTTCTCGGCGCGGAGTTCGGCTGTGCGGGCCATGACCTGCGTTTCCAGGCCGGCGTTGAGCTGCTGCAGCGCTTCTTCGGCGCATTTGCGATCGGTGATGTCACGCAGCAGGCAGACATCGCCTTGCCGCTGGCCGCGCTGATCGATCAACGCCGAGAGCCGGGCTTCGACCACGCGCCCGGCGGGCAGCGTCAATTCGATCGGGGCGGCGGATTGATCGGGTGTGGCGGCCGGCGCGGGCCAGCGATCGATCACCTGCGTCAACGTCCGGCCGATGAGCTGATCGGCGGTCCGATCGAGCAGGCGGCCGACCGCCGGATTGAGATCGATGACGCGCTGCTGTTGATCGAGCACCAGCACTCCGTCGGGCAAATGTTCGATCAGCACGCCGCGCGCGATCGGCACGAGATCAAACATACCGAAGCGAAACAGGCCGATGGCAAAGAAAACTCCCGTGACCGTGAAGGCCAACGGTGTTAGATCCAAATTCTTGAACGGGCTGAGGCCGGTGAAACTGCCGACACTCATCAAGAATGGCGCCAGCGCGCCGATCAGGATCGTGCCGGTCTGACGACGCTGCAACAGCGGAGCCTGACGAAAGGCTCGGATCAGCCCGATCAGACCGAGCAGCATGAGACCGTAATCGTACGCGATGTTCAGCCAGAACATCGGTCCGCCGGAGTATATGAGGCCTGGCGTGCGCTGGCCACCATAAAACAGGCCGTGTGCGTTATCGGTGAATAGCATCAGCAGTGTTAGAACGGGAACCACGCAGAGCGCGGCCAGCGTGCGCCGTGTCAACCAACGATTGTGACCGGTATAGTCCAGCGCAAAGGCCAGAAAAGCTACAGCCACGAAGGCCGCGCCCAGATACGTGGCATCGAGCCAGAAGAAACGCGCGGCGGCGTCGGTGATGAGCCAGTGAACGGCATACGGCACGCTCCACAGGCTGATGCATACCATCATGGCCAGCAACGGTTTAGCGCCCGGCGCAGCGCGGCGCGGCCAGGCCACGGCATAAATGAAGCCGGCCAGCACGGCGGCTGATAACAGGATGACCGAATACAGGGGTTGAGCTTCCATCGACGAGGTGAGCCGCCGGATTCAGAGATGCTCTCAGTATATGCCAGACAGGGCAAAACGCAACTTTGGCCCGTCAGTTTCACCGGGCTTGACTTCGTTTCACGAGCGAAGTATATTGTTACCACCTCAAGGACTTAACCCCACCCCACTCTTTTTGACGGAGGCACACCCATGCAAATCAGCAACATCCTGGCGAAAAAAGGCGGCACGGTCTTCACCTTGAAGCCCGACCAGACGATTCGCGAAGCGATCGCGCTGCTCGTCGGCAAGCGCATCGGCGCGCTGATGGTCGTCGACGACACGGGTAAAGTCTTGGGCCTGTTGTCGGAACGCGATATCATTCGCGAGGCCGCGCGGAACGAAGATCTGTTCGGCCAGCCGGTCAGCGGCATCATGACCACCGACGTCATTGTGGCCCGTCCCGGCGATGATCTCAAAGCCGTTGAGAAGACGATGACCGAGCGGCGCTTCCGCCATCTGCCGATCATGGATCACGGCGAACTGGTCGGCATCGTCTCGATCGGCGACGTGGTCAAGGCCGCGCTGGACGAATACGAAGGCGAGATCGAAACGCTGCAAACGCGCGTGGAAAAGGGCTGATGGCCATGACCGTCGGCACAGCCTCTCAACCATTGCGGGTAGCCATCTTCGGCTCCGGCCCGGCGGCGTTCTACGCGGCCGAGCACCTGTTCAAGCAAAAAGACCTCGTCATCGACGTGGATATGTTCGATCGACTGCCGACGCCGTTCGGGCTGGTGCGCGGCGGCGTCGCGCCCGATCACCTGAAGATCAAGCAGGTGACCAAAGTCTTTGACGGCATCGCGGCCAATCCGCGTTTCCGATTTTTTGGCAACGTCGAATTTGGCAAAGATCTGACACTGGCCGAACTGCGCGAGTATTATCATCAGATTTTGTTCGCGACCGGCGCGCAGACCGATCGACGCATGGGCATCCCCGGCGAAGATCTCACGGGCAGTCATCCCGCGACGGAGTTTGTGGCGTGGTATAACGGCCATCCCGATTTTCGCGATCACGAATTCAACCTGCAGGTCGAGCGCGCCGCCGTCGTCGGTATTGGCAACGTCGCCATCGACGTGGCGCGCTTGCTGAGCCTGAGCCGCGAAGAACTGCTAGAATCCGACGCGGCTGATTATGCGGTGGAAGCATTGGCGAACAGCAAGATCAAAGAAGTGTATTTGCTGGGACGACGCGGCCCCGCGCAAGCCGCCTTCACCAATCCCGAGATCAAAGAAGTGGGTGAACTGAACGAGGCCGATATTCTCACACGCGCCGATGAAACGCAGCTCGACGAGCTGAGCTCGGCCTCGATCACGGGCGATCGGGTGGCGATCAAGAAAGTGGAAATCCTGCAAAGCTACGCCGTCGAGCGGCCGCTGGACAAGCGCAAGAAGCTAAACCTGCGCTTCCTCGTTTCGCCCGTGGAATTGATCGGCGACGAGAACGGCTGTGTACAGAAGATGCGGCTGGTGCGCAACACGCTCGTCGCCAGCGACGCTGGCTCGCTCAGCGCCAAAGCAACCGATCAGTTTGAAGAAATCGAGGTCGGCCTCGTGTTCCGGTCGGTGGGGTATCGCGGTGTGCCGCTGCCCGATGTGCCGTTCAACGACCGCTGGGGCGTGATCCTCACTCAGGCCGGGCGAGTGCTCGATTCAGAGACGAAGCAGCCGTTGACGGGACTTTACACGTCGGGCTGGATCAAGCGCGGGCCGAGCGGCGTGGTGGGCACGAATAAGCCGGACTCGGTAGAAACGGTGACGTGCATGTTGGAAGACCTGCGCGC
>JAUQXD010000282.1 GCA_030834835.1 Thermoflexales bacterium
TTGACAGCTTCGGTTGCGAATACCTTTGTGTGGTTTGCGGTCACCTTCTGGGTGTATCTTGAGACACAGTCGGTGATTGGCACCGCCGTGATGGCGGGCGTGTATACCTTGACGGTAGCGGTGTCCGGTTTCTTTCTCGGGGCGCTGGTCGATCGGCACCGAAAGAAAGCCGTAATGCTCGTTTCAAGCCTCTGCTCTTTAGGCTTGTTCAGCCTGGCCTGGATCATCTACGCTTCAACCTCGCCGGAAGTTTTCACCGACGTGTCCAGTGTCACGCTCTGGATGTTCGTCGTGCTGACGCTATTCGGCGCGATTGCCGGTAATTTGCGCGGGATCGCGCTGTCCACCCTCGTCACAATTCTGGTCCCGGAAGATCGGCGCGACAAGGCCAACGGGCTGGTCGGCAGTGCCAACGGTGTGGCCTTTCTAGTGGCCTCCCTCTTCAGCGGCCTGGCCATCGGTTTTCTGGGCATCTCGTGGATGCTGATCCTCGCCATCGGCGCAACGGTGCTGACGATCGTCCATCTGCTGACGCTGTCCATCCCTGAATTGGAAAAGCCCGCCGCGCCGGTCGGCGCAAAACCAAAGAACGACGGCGTTGATATTCGCGGCACGATCCGCATTGTGGCGCTGGTGCCCGGCCTGTTTGGGCTGATCTTCTTTCACACGTTCAACAATTTCCTGGGCGGCGTCTTCATGTCGCTGATGGATGCGTATGGCTTGCAGCTGGTGTCGGTGCAGGTGTGGGGCGCGTTGTGGGGCGTCTTGAGTCTGGGCTTCATCGTCGGCGGCCTGGTCGTCGCCCGGCGTGGATTGGGCAAGAACCCGCTGCGCACGCTCTTTGTGGCCAATATCATCATGTGGCTGATTTGCAGTGTGTTTACGCTGCAAGCGTCGATCGTGCCGCTGGCGATCGGCATGTTTGTATGGCTGTGCCTGATCCCGGCCGTTGAAGCCGCCGAACAGACTATTCTGCAAAAAGTGGTGCCGCTCGAACGCCAGGGGCGTGTATTCGGCTTTGCCCAGAGCGTGGAGCAAGCCGCCTCGCCGATCACGGCCTTCTTAATCGGGCCGATCGCACAGTTGATCTTTATTCCGTTTATGACCACCGGCGCCGGTGTGGAGCTGCTCGGTCCGTGGTTCGGCACGGGAGCCGATCGGGGCCTGGCACTCTTGTTCACGATTTCGGGTGTGATCGGGCTGATTGTCACCCTGCTGGCTATGCGCTCCTATGCCTATCGAGTCTTGTCCAAGAGTTATCAAGAGCCGGCGTTGGTGCGCGTCTATAACTCGTGATCGATGTTTCCGAAAACTTAAACCGGAGAAGACATGTCTAATCAAATTCAGACTGAGCATTTCACCACTGCGCTCTACATGTTGCTCGACGAGACCTTCGACAACGTCCACGGCATTTTTCTCGACAAAGGCACTTCGCTGTTTGAGACGCTGGCGACTATTTCCGCCGAGGAAGCTTCAATACCCGTTGGCGGCCAATGCGCTACGCTCGCGGCGCAAGTCAAGCATGTGGCGTTTTATCTGGACGTGCTGGAGCACAACGTGCGCACCCAGCAATTCGAGCCACAGGATTGGGGCAAAATCTGGCGCGAAACCTCAGCTGTCACCGCTGAAGAATGGGCCGAACTCAAAGTGCAACTGCGCACCAGTTACGATCGTATCAAGCGCCTCATTGGCGAAACGACTGATTGGCCCGGTGACCGGGAGATCGGCGGAGCCATCGCCACTATCGTCCACACGGCCTATCACCTGGGCGAGATTCGACAGGCGTTGTGCACCGTGCAGGCCAAATAATCGGAGCGTCCAATGAGAAAAGTGATCTACTCACCGATGGTATCACTCGATGGCTTTGTCGAAGGACCGAACCGGGAGATTGACTGGGGCCTTGTTGACGAGGAACTGCACACCTATATCAATGAACAGCAGAGCCAGATCGACACGTATCTCTTAGGACGGCGGATGTATGAAGTCATGACGTATTGGGATACGGCGGAGACCGACCTGTCAAATCCAGAGTACATACTCGAATTCGCGCGTATCTGGCAGGGCATACGCAAGATTGTGTTCTCGAAGACTCTTGAACACGTTCAGGGGAACGCCCGGCTGAGCCGGGGAAACATCGTTGAAGAGATCGCGCAACTGAAGGCCCAGCC
>JAUQXD010000283.1 GCA_030834835.1 Thermoflexales bacterium
GATCAACGCCGCTTCAACACCTTCTCGCAGTGCCAACAAAAATCCAGCCAGCATACCGTCTCCTTTACGAAGTGATTGGAAGTAGGTTATACTTAAACACGATAAGTATAATAAAAATTACGCAACGATTTGTCAAGCCGCTGCTTTGCATATTAGGCTATTTACCAAAAGCCTAATTGCCATCTCGACCAATCACTAACGAGGCCGTATGCCGGAACCGATCAAGTTGACCGAAACCTATGAGAACTATCTGGAAGCCATCTACAACATGCACGACGAAGCGTCTTCGACGGGGCAAACGGTCATCAACGCGCGGTTGGCCGATCGGCTGGGGGTGAAGCCGCCGACGGTGAGTCAAACCCTGCAGCGCATGGCGCGCGATGGCTACGTCAAGATCGACGAGGGTGACATCGCCTTGACCAAACACGGCCTGGAGATTGCGGAAGCATCGATTCGCCGCCACCGCATCATTGAGCGCTTCATGTCCGATATTCTCAACATCGAGTGGGCCGTGGCGCACCGCGAGGCTGAGCGTTTGCAACACGCCATCTCGCCGTTGATCGAGAACAAGATGCTGGCCGCGCTGGGACATCCCACCGCCTGCCCGCACGGCAATCCTATTCCGGGGATGATGAATACCAGATTGCCGGCTGATGCGCTACTGCTGAGCAATGCTCTTGAAAATCAGCGCGTGGAGATTCTGCGCATCACCGAAGAAGGCGAGCGTGATCCGCGCCTACTGGATTATTTGCAGAAACAGGGCCTTACCCCTGGGGCGCGTATCGTGGTGAAAGAGGCGGTAGAATATACCGGTGTGGTGACGTTTGAGAAAGCCGATCAATCGATTGCGCTGGGCTTGAAGGCCGCGCGCACAATCTGGGTGAAACCGGTCTAAACCTCAATTCGCTCCAGCGCCACCACCATCTCCATCGGCACGACTAAGCCTTCGTGGCCGCAGTTGGGGCACACGCCGTCGACGGCCTCATAGCGCAGGCCGCAGCAATTCCAGCAGATATAGCGGCCCGGCTTCGCCGCAAAGTGAAGTTCCGCGTGGCCCGCCGGTGTCGCCTGCCGCATCGTATCGATCGCCGCGCGGATCATTTCGGGCGTGATGTCTTCGGCCGGATACGTCACAAAATACAGCGCGCGAATATCATGTTTGCCCTGTGCGGTCGCCTCGGCCACCGCCTGATTGATCAACGCGCGAGCCTGTAACAGCAGATCATCCGGTAATTGGGTCATTTCGATTTTCTCTCACTCGATGTTAAAATCAGCCTATCCTACTCAGTCTGGAGGTTACCATGCCTGCCCTTAATCGTGTGCAACTCATCGGACATCTGGGCCGCGACGCGGAAGCCCGTTACACCGCCAAAGGCACCAAGTACGCCACCTTCAACCTGGCCGTCAACCGCACCTGGAAATCGGCCGAGGGCGAGAGACACGAGGCGACCGATTGGTTCCTCATTAACGCCTGGGGCCGCCTGGCCGACATCGCCGTGCAGTACCTGAAGAAAGGCCGGCTGGTGTTTGTCGAAGGCCGTTTGCAGACCGATCGGTGGGAAGACCCCAAAGGCGAAACCCACTATCGCACCACGGTCATCGCCCGCACTATCCAACTGCTCGATCGCCGGCCCGAAGAACCGGAAGCCGTCGAAGCCGCGATCGATACGGCCGCCGACGATCTGGCCGAGTGACGTCTGACGATGATGAGTGACGAGTGATGAGTGAAACATTCATCACTCGTCCTTTTTGTTCGTCAACATCCGATCGATCCTCTCTCCCACCCGGCCCCGTTCATCACACCACTCGGCTGCCGCAGATAGATCATAATCGCGGATGGCCAAAACGCCAACCCCCAAAACTGTTACTCAAGTGTAACTCGCATTGCATTGCTTTCTTACCCCCAACCAGATTACACTGAAAACAGATAGCGCATCTTGATTTGCAAGGAACTACCATGAGAATCTTGCGACTGCTCGTTGTTAGCGCTGCGACCATGGCCGCGCTGGCTGTCACCTCGATTGGACTGGGCACTGCCCGATCGGATTTGAATGAAACCGCGACGCCGACTGCCCCGCATTTAGGGTACGGCTTCAACGTGTGGGATCGCGTCGAACTGGCCAGCGGCCTGGGTTTCGATTGGATCAAATTGATCGAAGAAGCGGGGCCGCCGCCCGCGACCCGCCTGCCGTACAAGATATTGTATCGCGTGTTCGTCGACGGCTACCCGGCCTCGATTGACGATTACCTGCAGCACATCCGCGATCTGGTCAATGCGGGCCGGGGCAAAGTCGAAGCCTACGAAATCGGCAACGAGGCCAATCTGGCCGGGCCGGGTTTCTGGGGCGGCCAGCCTGTCAATCCCGAAGCATACGCACAATTGCTGTGCGACGTGTACCCCGTCATCAAGCAAGTGGATCCCTCAGCCATCGTCGTCAGCGCGGGCCTCGCGCCGGTCGGGCCGTGGGAGCCTCAATACTGGGGCACGGTCATGGATGAAGTCGTGTACACGCAGCGTGTGCTCGCCCGCATGCTGATCCTGAACGGCGGCCAGTTCTGCATCGACGCCTTCGGCTATCATCCGCACGGCTTCAAATTCACGCCCGAAACGCCGTACGCCGATGCGCCCAACGGCTTTGCCTTTCGCGGAGCCGAGCGCATTCATGACGTGATGGTGTCTGCCGGCGCAACGAGCATGCCCATGTGGGCCACCGAATTCGGCTGGATTCGCGATCCACACTTCGATCCATGGATCAACGGAAACGGTCAGCCGTCTTCGTATGGCTGGTGCACGAACGAGATCGGCACCGACATCGAAGGTTTTTTGTGGATGCTGGTCACGGAGCAGCAGCAGGCCGATTATCTGGTGCGCGCCTTTGAGTATGCCGACGCCAACTGGCCGTGGATGGGGCCGATGTTTGTGTGGGATCTCGATCTCTTCTATCGCGGCTGGTCATGCTCGCCGCACCGGTTCTATTCGATCTTCTATGCGTCCGACGGCGATCCCAATCAGCATGTGCCTTCGCCCGCCTATTACGCATTGCAGGCGATGCCCAAGCGGTACGTCAGCGAATCGGAACTCCTCGTACAGCCGGCCGCCTTCTCGTTCCTCACCGAAGTTGCCACGCCGACGATTCAAACGCGCCCGCTCACTATCGCCAATGCCTCTCTGTCGATGACGTTCACGTGGTCGATCTCGATCGAAACGAGCAGCCCGATCACGCTCGACGTTTCACCCGTAACCGGCACCAACAATGCGACCGTGACCGTCTCGATCGATCCCGGCGCGATCACGACGACCGGCACATACACGGCCAACCTGATCGTGACCGCCGATCCCACGACGACCATCGGCAGCCCGGCGATCGTCCCGCTCGAGGTGCTCGCCGTCGATCAGATCCATCGCACCTACCTGCCGATCGTGCTGCGCAACTACGCGGCTCCAGTGCCGTCGTTATTCGACTCGCCCTACACCCACTTCGGCCTCGATTTCATCTCGTCGCCCGATCACCGCGCCGACATCCGCTATCAGCGCGCGGCGGAACTCAACGCCGGACTCAATCGCTGGCCGATGTACTGGAACAACATCGAGCAGAATGCGGTGGCGCAGCCCGGCGTCTACACGTGGGCGTGGCAGGATGACAACACCATCGCCGACGTTCAGCACGGCCTGACCGTCGATGCGATTTTGCTGGGCATTCCATCGGGCCTGGTGAGTGGCACCGCTTCGATCGAGTTCGCGCCGCGCGTCGGCGAAGAGTCGCACTTCCCCACCGATCGACCGGCGGCACCCGTCGCGCCATCGGCCAGTGTGCCGATCGGGTTGTATGCGCCCGTGTTCAACGACGGCACCGACACGCCCGGTCCGGGCAAATCGATCAACCCCGACAATCGCTGGGCGCGCTTCGTCTATGCGGCCGTCGATCGCTATCGTCCCGGCGGTGTACTGGCGCAGCAACAGGGCTGGACCAATGGGCAAGGCATTCGTGTGTGGGAGATCTGGAATGAACCGGATTTCGACGTGTTCTTTACGGGCACGGTGGGCGATTACACACGCCTGCTGAAAGTGGGTTATCTGGCCGCGCACCACGCCGATCCGAATGCTTTTATTCTGTACGGCGGCCTAGTGACATGGCAGAACCCGGCGTGGCTCAACGATTCGCTGAACCTGATCGCCGCCGATCCAGATCACGAGGCGAACCAGTGGTATTTCGACGGCGTAGCCGTGCACGTGTATTCATGGGCGTGGCAGACCTTCGACTATCTGTATCGCGCACGCGTGGCGCTGGACACGCGCGGCCTGACGGCGAAGACGTTGTGGCTCAACGAGACGGGCGTCTCCGTCTGCGACGATCTGCCTGGCCCGGCCTGTGACGATGTGAGCAACTCGCCGTATCGGGCCACCATGAGCGAACAGGCCGACTATTTGATTCAGACGATGACGTTTGCCGCGTGGCTCAAAGTGCAGGGGGCGCTGTGGTTCCAGCTCTACGATGATAATGGCAACGGCTGCCCCGGCATCGATGCGTTTGGCCTGGTGCGCAATTTGCCCGGCGCGTGCAACGGGCGGGACGGCACCACCCGACCGGCCTTCGACACTTACAATCTGATCATTCAGCAGTTAAGTGATGTGCTGCCCTACTGGCGCAAGCGGCCGGTGCCCAATCAGGAGATCATCGCTTTCAAACGGCCCGCGACCAGTGAACGCGTGGTGGTGATGTGGAACCGATATTACACGACGACCGAAACCGTCGTCTTAAGCGCGACCGCCGCGTCGGCGGTGCTGCTATATCCCGATGGCCTCACGCAGCCCGTCGTGCCGATCAGCGGCACGTACACCATCGATCTGCCGCCCGCGACCAACGACAACACGCTCACCTCTGACGGCAAGGCGCCCATCGGTGGGCCGCCGCGCATTTTGATCGAGTACGATCCGATGATAAAACCATAACCCTCACTGAATCAAAAGAGAGCCGCCGCGAACGGCTCTCTTCATTTTCTTGCCCACTTTGCGTTTGATATGCTTCGATGTAAACTCTAAGCATCCCTCATCTACGGGTTATGCACATGCCTGCAAATCAGAAGCGCACCAAGCCACGTCGCGCCGTTATCCTCACGGCGCTCAGAGTCGAGTATGAAGCCGTCCGTTCACACTTGACTGATCCTCATGAAGAAACTCATAAGTCCGGAACTGTATACGAGCGAGGAACACTGGCGACGGATGACGGACAGCCCTGGGAAGTGGGCATAGTCGAAATTGGCGCGGGCAATGAAAGGGCCGCTCAAGAAACTGATCGAGCGATTACGCATTTCAGACCGAGTATTGTGATATTTGTCGGCGTCGCTGGTGGAATAAAGGATGTAGCGCTGGGCGATGTTGTGGCTGGCACCAAAGTCTATGGTTACGAATCAGGCAAAGCTGAGGCGACCTTCAAACCAAGACCAAGTGTGGGCAATTCGTCTTATAACTTAGAACAACGCGCCCGGGCCGAAGCACGAAAAGCGGACTGGCTTAACAGACTTGGCGCTTTCACGCCTGAACTTCCTCCAAGTGTGATTGTGGGACCCATTGCCGCTGGAGAGAAAGTGCTAGGCTCCACTAAATCTGCTGTCTGGAAGTTCATCCGCAAGAGTTACAGCGATGCATTGGCAGTCGAGATGGAAGGTCACGGCTTTCTACAGGCAGCCTTTGCGAGTAAGGTGGACGCTATTGTCATTCGCGGAATCTCCGATCTCATCGAAGGCAAATTCGAGGCGGATGCCAAGGGCTGGCAGGAAATTGCTGCGCGTCATGCTGCCGCTTTTGCTTTTGAAGTCCTGGCGAAATTGGAAAGCGCCACATCGCCGTCGTCCTCTCCGGCAGTTCCACCCAAACCTAAATCAGTAGAGGCGACACATGCCGCAAACAGCCCTCAGCCCAACGTCTTTCCCGTCCGCAATCTACCTTACCGGCAAAACCCGAATTTCACTGGACGTGAAGACTTGCTGACGAAGTTAAGAGACGCTTTAGTTTCAGGCAAACCGGCGGCAGTTGTACAAGCCATTGGCGGCCTAGGTGGCGTAGGCAAGACGCAACTTGCTCTCGAATATGCCTATCGGCATCTTGGCGATTACAATGTCATTTGGTGGGTACGCGCCGAGCATGCCACCACCTTGGCTTCCGATTACGCCAGTCTGGCCGGTAAGCTTGGTCTGCCGGGCGACACCATTGCAGATCAGAATCTAGTGGTTGGTATTGTCCGCCGTTGGCTTGAAAAAGAGAAGAACTGGCTGCTGATTTTCGATAATGCGGCGGAGCCGTCGCACATCGAACCTTATCTGCCCGAGACAGTCGGCGGTCATGTCATCATCACGTCACGCCATCTTGACTGGAGCACGTTGGCCAGTCCATTACCCATCGAGACCTTCACGCCTGAGGAAGCACTTCAATTTCTATTAGAACGCACTCAACAGCACGACGCCGACGCCGCGACTGAACTCGCCGGGGAACTGGGCTATCTGCCGTTAGCACTGGAACAGGCCAGGGCGTACATGGAAAGTACGGGGCGCACTCTGGCTGATTACCTGGAGCTATTCAAAGCCCATCAGTTGGAAGTGTTAAGCCGCGGCGCGTCTTCATCTGATTATCCTTACACTGTTGCGACGACGTGGGAACTTTCGTTTAAGCGAGTAGCTGACGATTCGCCAGCCAGCGTCGACCTATTGAACCTTTGTGCCTTTCTCGCACCCGAGGATATCCCGTTGCAAGTCTTGATTGATGGGGCGAGATTCCTATCCGAACAATTTGCTACTGCTGTTCAAGATCCCTTTCGGCTTGATGACGCTGTAAAAGCCTTATTACAGTACTCATTGATTAGCAGGGGTCAAGATAGCTTAGCTATACACCGCCTCGTTCGAGTGGTGGTCCGAGAAAAAATGGCGGTCGAAGTCAGACGCAGCTGGGTGACTAGCGCGGTTACTCTGATCAATGATGCATTTCAATTTGACATCGATGATCCCAAAACATGGCCTAGGAGTGCACGCCTTCTATCGCACGCGTTGACTGCTGCCCAACATGCCGAGGATTTGCAGGTCGCGGGCGAGGCAACCGGACATCTATTAAATCAAACTGGTAGATACTTGACCACTCGTGGTGAATACATTGATTCAGAAAGAGAGTTCAGACGAGCCTTGGCCCTACGCGTGACCGTTTTGGGCGAAAACCATCCCGATACGGCCGAAAGCCTCAACGATTTAGGCTGGGCGATCAGCAAACAGGGAAATAACGCTGATGCTCGATCTTACTATAAGAAAGCGTTAACACTTAGAGTACAACTATTAGGGCCTGGCCACCCTGATACAGCTCAAAGTCTTGACAACTTGGGCACATTGGACTACGAGCTAGGGGATTATCAAGCAGCGCGTTTATACCACGAGCAAGCACTCGCCATACGCGAGCAAGTGCTAGGGTCCAACCATCCAGATACAGCGACAAGCCTCGGCAATCTAGGTACAGCATTGCTGGAGCAAGGAAATTACGAGGGAGCGCGTTCATACCAGGAGCAAGCGCTCGCTATACGCGAGCAAGTGCTGGGATCCAACCACCCAGATACAGCAGTAAGCCTCAGCAATCTAGGTACGGTGTATTCTCTACAAGGAAACTATGCCAAAGCGCGACGGTATGTTGAGCGAGCGGTGACCATCGCCAAGGTAGCTCTTGGCGATAGCCATCCCGATCTGGCGGCTTATCTTGACATTCTCGGGGTAATTCTGGTGGAACAGGGACAGCGCATTCAAGGACGAATGTATCTGGAGCAAGCACTGGTTATCAGCCGTTCCCGGCTCGGACCGGATCATCCAACCACACGTAAAATTGAAGCTAACCTCAGGTGGGTTAGGGTTGTACATGGTAAACAACGCAGACGCTGATTTGACTACAATACAAATGGGCGGCGATCATCGAGGTGATGATAGCCGCCCACTATTTAAACATTCAACTATCCCACTGTCTCTGACACGGCTTCTGCTTCCACCTCAGCCAGTCGCTTACTAAACACGATGCCTTCATCGCCGGCGTCCACCAGAATGGTATCGCCGACCTTGAATTCACCTTTCAGCATCTTCACCGATAGCGGCGACTCCACAAAGCGCTGCAATGCGCGGCGTAATGGCCGCGCACCAAACTGCACATCGTAACCTTGCTTCGCCAGCCAGCGTCGCGCCGTATCGGACAATTCGATGAACAGGCCGTGTTCGCGCAACCGATCGCGGATTTCCTTCATTTGCAGATCGACGATCTTC
>JAUQXD010000284.1 GCA_030834835.1 Thermoflexales bacterium
AATGCCGGTCTGTCAATGAAAACCTCCGAGGTCTTTGGTCGCGCCGGCCAGGCTGCGAGGTTGAACCACATACACACGCGCGGACTGTGATAAGCAGTCCGCGCGTTGATCTAATAACCTGTCAGGCCGCCTGTTGGACCCGAGAGAATTAGTGGGCGATGGTGGCTCAACCGGGGCCTTCATTTGGCAGCGGCGTGACTTTGAGCAACGCCTGCAATTCAGTTTCAGCTGTAGATTTATTGAATTTGTTCAGTTCGATGACCTTTTGATAATCCGTCATTGCGCCGGCATTATCTCCAGCGGCGACACGGACTCTGGCTCGCATGAGGTAAACATTGTCATCTTCTGGCTCAAGCTGAATAGCTTCCGTCAAATCCTTAATCGCGTTGTCATAGTCTTTCTTTTGCAGGTAGGCTTCGGCGCGTCTTTGATAATTAAAACTTCGTAACGGATCGAGTGTGATCACGGCCCCGTAGGTGGTGATGGCTTGATCGTAGGCTTTAGCAGTCAGATAGGTATCTGCGGCATTGGCCAGAATATACGAGGTTTGCGCACTCCGCTGGACAGCGATATCCAAATCTTTAAGAGCCAATTCGTTCTGGCTGAGCTGGACGTAGCATTCTGCACGCTTAACGTAATACCAACCATCAATAGTATCAGTGATCTGAAATGCAGCCGTGTAGTTATCAATGGCCAATGCCCAATTCTGCTTAGAATCCTGGTAGATTAGACCGCGGGTCAGATAAGCATCCACCAACTCGGTACTGCTGGCGGGCAGCTTAGTCACTCGGCTAAAGTCTGCAATTGCATCATCGTGTTGATTTAAATAGTAAAAAGCTTTCCCTCTTTCGAGATACAATTTGGCCGATGGCGTGGCAGTTGTAAGTTCCTTGCTGGCACTTTCCACGGTGGCACGATAACCCACCCGGTAGCTTTCCATGGTGGCTTCGATCGCGGGCATGGCAGTGCCAGAAGCTGCACAAGGTGTGCCACTAGCCATAGGGGGCGAAACAGACTGCGCTAATTGCACAGTTGGGCCGAGTGTCGGCTGTGGATTATTTTGAGGTGAAGTCGTGCCTTGTGCATCGGGTTGCGCTTTCGTTCCCAACCAGAAGCCCAGCCCGGCGACAATAATCATGGCTAGCAACGGCCTGATGCGACGCAAGAAGGCCGCCAACGATTGCCGATCGGGATTGGGGTTAAGATAACTTAGAATCTGCAAGATGAGGGCAAAAACAGTGACGGGTAAAGCGAGTACTTGAGCGAGGTTAGCCAACGACTGCATATCAGTATTCATGAGTCACCATTTGGATGAATGAATTTCTGCCCGGCGGCTACAGTATAGACGTTCTCATCGCGGCGTCAATATCTAGCTTGAGGCGAGAGGCCCCCGCACCTCTCGTTTGAGTCGCTTCTTCTACTACATCTCCTACAATTCCAACAACTCCAACAACTGCTGATGATTCTTGGGATCGGCGTCCTTGATGGCGCGCTTGCTGAGCGCCGCCGCCGAGGTGTACCACGCGCGCAGGGCTTCGATGTCGGCGGTCTGCTGGGCCGATAATTGCTGATAGGTCTGAATGGTCGACTGCTGATTGATGTCGGCTTTGGCAAAGGCTTCGACCAGCCCGGTGAGCGCCGTCAAGCGTTCGGCGCTCCAGTTGACGGCGCTGAGCAGCGCGGCTTTTTCGGGCGCGAGTTTGGCCGCCACATCGACCCGGGATCGCCAGCGTTTGAGCGTTTCGGCGGTCGATTCGGACGGGCGAGCCGCCACCGTGCCCATCGGTTGGCCGTCTGGCCCCTTCACGGTTTCGTACTGCGTCGTCAGGCCCAGGGCCGTTAGTGTCGGCTCATCGTCTTTGAACACGATGCGGCAGGTCTCGGACAGGCTGACGATTTCTTTGTTGGCGGCTTCACGGGCGGCGGCTTCGGTGAGGGTGGCCTGAGTCTGCGCACTCAGCGCGTCGGGCACGGTGGAGTGACCCAACCGGATGCGCGCCAGCAGCGCGGCCCGTTCGGTGAGGATGGGCAGCGTGCAGCCCACCTTGCCGATGACGGCTTGCGCTTTGGCCTGTTGGCCGTTGGCCGTGAAGACTTCAACTTTGTGTTCCAACTGCGCTTGCGACAACATGCTTTCCTCCAAAAAGTATGATGTCGGCACGAGTCTGCCATCAGGCAGGCGTCTGCCGCATTACACAAGAGATAAGGCCGATTTCGGCGGTTGTCCGGCATGGACCGTTGGGACAGGGGCCACACCCGGCAGTGCTGGTTCCAGTGACGGCGGCGGTCAGGCTAGCCACGGTTGCGCGCATTCTGCTGGCGGCTGTTTACAAT
Organism: Thermoflexales bacterium; assembly: GCA_030834835.1. Classification (GTDB taxonomy): domain Bacteria; phylum Chloroflexota; class Anaerolineae; order Fen-1058; family Fen-1058; genus JAGOBP01. The sequence goes on from JAUQXD010000284.1 coordinate 2,335, forward strand.
ATGGCGACGCTGATGCGAATTCTGGCTACGGTGACGCTTATTCTGATGACGGCGTCCGTCAAAAGCGTGACGGCGATTATCAATAATTGCTGCGGGAACGCTCATTCTGGCTACGGCGAGGGTCGTTCCAACAACGGGAACGGTCATTCTGGCCGGAATGAGTATCGCCGTGGCTGGAATGAGGGCTACCGTCATGTCCCTAACGGTCGCCGTTGTTGGAATATGGGCTGCCGTCATGTCCCTGACGGTCGCCGTTGACAGAATATGGGCTGTCGTCATTGTTCGCGTAAGGCTCGTTGTTGCGCACTGTACCACCACTTCTCTCCTGCATGCCATGAGGTGTGACCGTCATGCCCGAACGTTGCTGTCGGGCATCCACTGGACTCCCGCCGACAACACGCGGGAGTGACGATTTAGCGCCGTGCTTTCTTCTTCGGCTCCAATGCCTGTGTCAGGGGTTCGGTGTAGCGGCGATACAGATCAAAGAGAAATTCCAGCCGTTCGAGTTCGGTCTTGAAGGGCTTGCTGCGACCCCGCCCAAAGATGGGGGTTGCTTCATAGCACGCATCCACCGCCGCATCGACGGCTTTGTGCGCGTCGAGCAGGGTTTTGGGCATGGCATTGGGATCGTAGAGATCGGCCAAGGTTGAGTCGGGGTATTGCTCGCGCACATCCAGCACACGCTGTGCGGCGGCTTCTACTTTGCGCCGCTGCGCGTCCGTTGGATTTTCCGGCCACGGGAAGTTGTTATAGACGAGACTGTTGGAGTAACGATAATCGCTCTTCAAACGACCACACACTTGCCGCATCCACGCCATGTGCATGAGTGAAGTGATCACGCCGAAGTGATAGAGCGTGGCGTTAGCAACCGTGCGCGTAAGATCGGTGGCGATCACGTCGGGAAAGAAACCGATCGGGATGTAGCGGCGATTCTCGGATGAAACGCCGGGGATCAACAAGTAATGGGTTGTGGGCTGGCGAATCTCCGCAAACAGTGAAGGCGTCTGCGCCAATTCGCGCGTCGTTGCGCGTTTGCTGACCAATCGATATTTCTTTACCTGCTCGACGCGTTTCATCACTTCTGGCACGGCGCGTAGTTCGGCAGGTGAAGCGTCTTTGAGCCACAAACACCAGCGTTGTTCGCCATTGATAAACTCTTGCGACCCCAGTAAACGTCGAATGAATTTCTTAGCGCGTGGTTCCAGCGTCAACAAAGCATCTTTGTCCGCGTCGGCCAATAGCAGATAGCCGCCGTCATTCGCCATGCTGCCGTAGGCAATTGGGGGCGCATCATTTAGCGGTGTGGTGCGACTGGTGATGACGACATCGGCGGCGTCCACCAGATAAGGATTGATGTTGCGCACTCCAAATTCAACTGCTTCAGCAGCCGGTGTCTCGTAGTCATACAGACGTTTAGTGGACACATCGAACGCACCGAAGCCAATGATGACACAGAAGACTTGCGCCTTGCCACGCGCTTCATTACTCCATTTGAATGTACGATGGGCAAAATGAATCTTTATTCCGACACTGTAGCACGGCTACCGACAGGCCGATGCTAAAAGGTATGGTTTGGGGTAAACTCGGGCGCTATGAAAAAGACGCCTGCCAGCTCTCCCCCCAAACTGGGGCCAGGTGAATACCGGCCCGATATGGCGTTTACGCG
>JAUQXD010000285.1 GCA_030834835.1 Thermoflexales bacterium
GTTGTAATCGCCCCACACGGCAACGCCGTTGCTGACGCCGGGCAAGCTATAGCCACTGTCTGAAAACGTGAGGCCGCTGTTATTGCGATAAATCCTGGTGATAGAGCCTGAGGCACTCTCGCCCGCCAGCAACACATCGAGGTAACCGTTGTTGTCGTAGTCCCCCCACCCGATCGAGCCACGACTGATCCCGGGCAGGATCGCCGTGGTGACTTCTGTGAATATATCCGCACCGGCGTTGCGATACAGTTTCGTAATCGGCCCGGACGTGCTGTAACCGGCCACGAGCACATCCAGCAGGCCGTCGTTGTTGGCGTCGCCCCAGGCCACCACCCCGTTGCGCACGCCGACTAAGTTGGCATTGATGTTGGTGAAGGTGTTGTCGCTGTTGTTGCGATAAATGATCGAAACGAAGGCCGTACCGGTGTGCCCGGTAACGATCAGGTCGAGATCGCCGTCGGCATCGTAGTCGCCCCAGGCAGCCGCGCTGTCATGCACCGCGGTCAGGTTCGCGCCAATGTCCTCGAAGAACGGCGCGTCGGGCGCAGCGTAAACGGCCGGCCATGCCGATCGGTCGATCAGCGCCAGCATCAACATGATGATCAGCGAAGTCACTTTGAAACGGCGCAACATCACTTGCTCAATCAATTCGGGTCCGGTGTAGGCGTACTTCTCGGCGTCGTCGGTGGCTTTTCCGGCTTCTCGGTCGGTTCGGGCGTTGCAGTTTCGGTCTCGGTCGCTTGTAGGGTCGGCGTCTCAATCGGCGTGACGGTGGGCCGCCACGTCGGACGACGGGTCGGCGTGCGTGTCACGGTCGCAGTCGCGGTTTCGGTGGCGGTAGCCGTCGGCGTCGATGTTGAAGTTGCGGTCGAGGTTGGCGTCGAAGTGGCCGTTGAGGTCGCCGTGGCAGTTGGCGAGGTCGTCGGTGACGGCGTCGGTGACGCGACCACTTCGATCGGCGCACTGGCGGTCGGCGTTGCGGGCGGCCGCCGATCGATCGGGCCATTGATGAGAATCACGCCACCGCCGATGGCGGCCACCACCGTCAATGTCCCGATGGCGATCCAGCGGCGGCGCTGACGCACGGCGGATCGATCGGGCGTTGAGCCGCGTGGGCCGATCGGTTTGGACGCTGACGTGGGTTCGATCGCCGCAATCGACATCGGCGTGATCGCAGCATGGCGATCGATCGCATTCTCTAAAGCAAGCAGCAAATCAAGCGCCGAGGGGAAGCGCGCGGCCGGGTCTTTTTGCAGACAACGCATAACGACCGCCGCCAGCTGCGGGGACACGTTTGGATTGTACTGGCGCGGCGACGGCGCGGGTTGATTGACGTGCGCCCACATGACTTTGTTGCGCACCGAGCCGGTGGTCTGCGAGTCCTCGCCCGTAAAGGGCCGCTCACCGCCGGTCAGCATCTCGAACAAAATGACGCCCAGCGCGTACACGTCGGTGCGTGTGGTCAGTTCGTCGCCGCGCACCTGCTCCGGGGCCATGTAAGCCGGTGTGCCGCCGCCGACCATCGTCGTGCTCGTCGCGCCTTCCAAAATGTGCGCCAGGCCAAAGTCGGTGACCAGCACACGCCCGGCTTCGGCAATCAGAATATTAGAGGGCTTTAGATCGCAATGGACAGCGCCCTGCAGATGAGCATAGTGAATGGCGCTGCACACCGGCCGATAAATCTCGGTGACTCGCGATTGCGCCAGCGGCCCCTGCGTCTGCTTGATCTCGCGCTGTAACGTGGACCCATCGATGTAGTCCAGCATGATGCAGACCAGCAGATCGTCTTCTTCCAGGCCATAGAAGCGCACGATGCTGGGGTGCTGCAGCTGCGCCAGGGTGCGGGCTTCGCGCTGAAAACGCCGCAGGAAGATCGCGTCCATCGCCAGTTCTTCGTGCAGCACTTTCATGGCCAGAAACGTGACGCGCTGCGTGTCCCAGACCTTGTAGACGTCGGCCATCGCCCCGCGGCCGATGAAACTATCGACGCGATACCGGTTGAGGAGAATGCGGCCTACCAGGTCTGCCATGACGGCTCACTTACCGGACGAGTACCAGGCTGATTAAAGCATAATCAGGCCGGTTTGCAAAGGCACACAGCCGGCCGTGTTTCCATTCGACTTTAGCCGTGGTAAACTTGCGGCTTCATATGCCTTCATTAACCAGCCGTTTATCCAACATCTCTGCCTGGCGTTATGCCGGCGACCCGCGCCGTGATTTGCGACTCGATGTTCTGCGCGGCTATTGTGTTGTGATCATGACCATCGATCACCTCGATCTGTTTCCGGCCTGGACGCTGGCGTTCACGGGCGGCGCCAAGTTGTGGGTCACCGCCGCTGAAGGTTTTGTCCTGATCGCCGGTATTGTGTTTGGCATGATCTTCAGCCGTTACAGTCTGGAACGCGGCTGGTCGTGGACGTTGGCCCAGGTCGGGCGGCGGTCGCTGCTGTTATACGCCATCGGCGTTGCCGAACACTGGCTGCTCAACACTGTGGACTTTGTGTTGCGGCTCACACGCGGCCTGACAACCACGGTGCCCACCGATTACTTTGAGTTGATGCAGGCCGCCCTGTTTCAAACACGGCGCGCACCCGCCAACTTTGACCTCATGCCGCTCTACGCGCTGCTGGTGCTGTGGGGGCTGGTGGCGTTGTATGCCCTGCGGCAGGTGAGCTGGCCGTGGGTCGCGGCGGGTTCGGCGGCGCTATGGCACGCGGCGCGG
>JAUQXD010000286.1 GCA_030834835.1 Thermoflexales bacterium
AAGGAGTTACCATGAGCAAGGCTGTGGAATCTAAACCGGTCAAGACCACTCATTTTATGCGGAACATCGGCGTCGAAGGCGTCTTGTTGCTGGGCGTCTTCCTGCTCGGCTTCGTCCCCATGTGGCTCAAGCTGCGCGACGCTGTCAGCCGCCTGTCTCAAGCCGAACGCCACTTAAACCTGGCCAGCGTACAAAACGCCATGGCTTCGGCCGCCATTGATACGCCGTAGGGCGAGTATTTGCCGGCGAGCGCGGCTTTATCGATTTCAAGACAATCGGCCAGACACTGACCGATTGTTCAACGCGCCCGATCGGCTTGATCGGCCCCGCCAACCGATCGGTGCTTAAGCGCTGCGAAATGAGGCAAGCCCGATGTTTAACCAAATTCTCCTCCCCCTGGATCGCTCGACGCTCGCCGAGTGCGTCTTGCCGCATACGATCGCCGTCGCGCGCGCGTTCGAATCCCGGGTCACACTCCTCAATGTGATGGATATGCCGCGCGAAGCGCGTTGGCGGAATGCGATGGATCCGCTCAACTGGCAAATCCGCAAAGCCGAAGCGAACGCGTATTTGCACGAAGTGGACCTGCGCCTGCAAGCCGCCGGCTTGCTCACTGACACGCATGTCCTCGAAGGGTTTGCAGCTGAACAAATCAGCGGGTTTTCGGACACCCATGCGCCGGAACTGATCATCCTGAGCAGTCATGGGCAAAGTGGCTTGAGTGGCTGGAACGTGAGTGGTGTCGTGCTCAAGGTCATCCTGCGTGCCCGCACTTCGATCATGATCGTGCGCGCTTATCAGCCAACCCCGACAGAGATGACCGGCTTGCGCTATCGCCGCATCCTGGTTCCCATTGACGGATCGCAGCGTGCCGAGTGCGTCCTGCCTATGGCAAGCGCCCTCGCCCGTTTCCACGAGGCTCAAATCTTGCTGGTGCATGTTGTCGGGCGACCGGAAATGCCCCGGCGGACACCTCCTGGCCGCGAGGATGTCGAAGTGGCAGACCGACTGGTGGAGCGCAATCAGACAGAGGCGCTCCAGTACTTGAACGACCTGCGCGCACAGTTACCAGGGGAAGTTCAAGCGCGCATTCTCGTCAGCAATCACATCGCCGCCACGTTGCATGAGTTGGTTGAACAAGAGAGGATAGACCTGGTAGTCCTGAGCGCTCATGGTCATTCCGGTCTGACCCAGTGGCCCTATGGTGGTGTGGGCATCAGTTTCATTACGTTTGGAACCACCCCGGTGTTGATTGTGCAAGACCTTTCGCGGGACGAGATTCAGCCTGGTCCAGCTGAAATTGCTGCCAGGGAACAATGGAAGGCAATAACGCATGGCCCATCCGTCCTTGCCGTTGACCAATCATTGGGAAGCCCGGAGAGTGCTGTTTCGCCTGGTGACGCGGCCGTTGTAGGTCAAATCCAGGCTCCAAGCGCCCCGCAAAGCGATCAAGTGGCTGCCGGATGATTTCTATCTGGTCAGCGGTGGTCCGAAACCCGTTAGAAAAATGACCAAACCATGAGTAAATGAGGCAAGCCCGATGTTTGACCGAATTCTCCTCCCGCTGGATCGCTCGGCACTCGCCGAGTGCGTGTTGCCGCACACGATCGCTATCGCGCGCGCGTTCGAATCCCAGGTTGCACTCCTTCACGTAATGGATACGCCGCGCGAAGCGCGCTGGCGGCGCGCGATGGACCCGCTTAACTGGCAAATTCGCAAAGCCGAAGCGACCACGTATTTGAACGACGTAGAAGTGCGCCTGCAGGCCGTCGGCTTGCTGACTGAAACGCACATCCTGGAAGGGGTTGCGGCTGAACAAGTCATCGGGTTTTCAGACACCCACGCCTCTCAACTGATCATCCTGAGCAGTCACGGGCAAAGCGG
>JAUQXD010000287.1 GCA_030834835.1 Thermoflexales bacterium
CACGCGATTTTCCGTGCGCGAATCGCCCGACATTAATTGCAGGTAGTCGATGATGATCAGATCGAGGCCGTGTTCGGAGTGCAGGCGGCGCGCCTTGGTGCGCAATTGCAGCGCGCTGATGCTGGGCGTATCGTCGACAAAGACCAGCGCATCGCTCAACGCGCTTGTGGCCTGCACGAACAGCGGCCACTCATCCTCATGCAAATCGCCTGTTCGCAGCCGTTGGCTATCGATGCCGGTCTCGGCGCTGACCAACCGCTGAATAATCTGCTCGTTGGACATTTCCAGCGAGAAGACGGCGACTCGTTGATGGAAACGCCGCGCCGCGCTCAACGCCACGTTCAGCATCAGGCTGGTCTTGCCTACACCGGGCCGCGCCGCGATGATGATCAGGTCGGAACGTTGCAGGCCGCCCAGCATCTTGTCGAGATCAATGAAGCCGGTCGGGATACCCAGCGGCTCACCGCGATGTTCGTACAGGTACTCGATGCGATCGTAGTACTGGCGAATCACTTCCGCGATCGGCTGCATATCGCGCGCGATGCGCCGCTGGCTGACGCCAAACAGCGTCTGCTCAGCCCGATCGATCGTCTGATCGATCTCGTCGGATTCGTCGTAGGCCAGCTGCGCGATCTCGCTGGCCGCATTCAGCAGGCGGCGGCGCAGAGCCGCGCGCTCCACGATGTGGCCGTAGCCTTCGGCGTGAATGGCCGTCGGCACCACCGTCATCAGGTACGTGATATACGCCGGGCCGCCCAGTTCGTCCAGCTGGCCGCGCGCTTCCATCTCGCGCCGCAGCGTCACCGCATCGATCGGCTCACGGCGTTCGTGCAGGGCCATGCAGGCGTCCCACACCCACTGGTTCTTCACGATGTAGAAATCGTCGCGCTTCAAGAAGCCGCTGACGCGATAAATCGCCTCGGTATCGATCAGCAACGAGCCGAGCAGCGCTTCTTCCGCTTCGACGGAGTGCGGTGGCATCCGATCAATCGGCGTGGTGGTCATGCCTTATCTGCCTTCATCGAATAGCTACCCCTGCCATTCACGGTCAATGACAGGGGTAGCGGGTCTAACGAGGTAGTGGCTGGCGGCGGGGAGGTCGCCAGAATGTCACAGCAACGCGGTTAATTACCTTCGCCAAAATCGTCCAGGTTGAGACCGTCAATCAGGTCACCGAACGGCGAGCCTTTGAGTTTCTCGTCGCCGCCGCCTTCGCTCAGGTCTTCTTCCGGCGTGATGGCGGCCTTCTCCATCACTTCTTCCGACACGTAAATGGGCACTTTGGCCCGCACGGCCAGCGCCAGCGCATCGCTCGGGCGCGAATCGATCTCCATGCGGCGGCCGTTCACGTCCAGCACAATTTGCGCGTAAAAGACTTCGCTGCGCAGGTCGCTGATCACCACCGACTTGATCTTGCCGCCCAGCTGCGTAATCGATGATTTCAGCAAATCGTGCGTAAACGGGCGCGCCACTTCCACGCCCTGCAGTTCGATCGTGATGGCATCGGCCTCGCAGGCGCCGATCCAGATCGGCAAATATCGGTCGGTTTCGCCGTCTTTCAGGATAACCACGCGGTGCTGGGACATCAAACTGACCCGGATGCTGTCAATGGTGACTTCAATCATACTGATCGCGCCTCCCGACTTACTACCGCTTACCCAACGTCGAGGCGATTATACCACACGCCTTCCGCCGCCTCCACTATCCATCGCGGCTTTACCGGTCGCATATAGCCCTATGGTATAATCTGCGCCGGATACAACCCGCTGGCCGCGCCACCCACCTCACGGCCCCAAAGACGTCCAATCTATGGCCTCAGTGTTGTCAGAGTACGGAAATTGGTTGTTGCTC
>JAUQXD010000288.1 GCA_030834835.1 Thermoflexales bacterium
CCGCCGTCGCCGCTGCTCTGCAAGCGCGCCAACAACAGGTGCAGCGCCAGCAGTTGATGAACGCCGTCAGCGCCGCCGTCGATGTGCTGCGTCATACGCAGCTGCCTACGGCGCAGCCAATGGCTGCGCCGCATCCGACGGATGAACCCTGGCCCGATCGGTTTTTGCACGTTGGCCCGTTGACGCTGGATCGCCGCAAACGATTGGTCATCATCGAGCAGTCACCAACCGGCCCGCTCGAATTGACCGAAGGCGAAGCGCAGATTCTGGCCGGGCTAATGGCGCAGCCCGACGAAGTCTTGACCTGCCGCCAGCTGGCGCGCGCTGCCTGGGACTACGATATGCTCGAGGTTGAAGCGCAAAGCGTCGTGCGGCCCTACATCTTTCGTTTGCGTCAGAAGTTTGAAGCGACGCCGCTGACAGCCTGTCTCATTCACACCGTCCGTGGCCGCGGCTATCTGCTGGCAACCCCTGCCTCTACATCAACCCCTGCCACCCAATAATTCATTTCTGAATAATCTTGCCGACAAACTGAATGCGCACGCGCGCCGGTCTGTGCTATGTTAGTGACATGAATACCGGCAGCGATCCTGAAGCCATTTTGATTGTCGAAGACGAACGCCCGGTCGCGGACGCGCTCAGTCGGGTCCTGCGCATGCCGCAGAGCGGCGGGTATCGCGTCGCCAGCTGCGAGTCGGGCATGGCGGCCCTGGCCGCGCTGCAGGCCGAGCGCTACGATCTGATGATCACCGATCTGCGGATGCCGGGCATGAACGGCATCGAGTTGATCGAACGCGCGCGGCAGATCAGTCCGTCCACGCGCAGCATTCTCATCACCGCCTTTGGCACAACCGAGATCGAAGCGCGGGCGCGCAACCTGGCCAATGCCTACTTGCCCAAGCCGTTCAGTTTTCAGGATTTTCTGCGCGCAGTCAAGACCGCGCTGACCGCGCCGCCGGTGCCGCTGCGCTCGGTGATGGTCTTCTCTGAAGAGGGCTTACAGGCGATTCAGCGGCGGCTGGAACAACTGCTGGTGGATACCGACGCGGTGAGCGTAGTGCTGCCCGATTGGTCCGGCCAGCTGCTCGTCGAATGCGGGCGGCGCGTGGAGTCGCAAACCGATGTGTTGTTCGCGCTGCTGGGCAACAGCATGGCCGCCGTCACGGAAGTGGCGCGGCTGCTGAATGAAGTGGACGGTTTCGACCTGCACTATCACGAGGGCCAGCTGTATGAAGTCTATGCCGCCATGGTCAGCAACACGATCTTTCTCGCGCTGTTGTTCGATCGGCGCATGGCGGGCAGCCGCATCGGGCTGGTGTCGCTGTATATGCGGCGGGCCATCGAGGAACTGCGCGGCCTGCTGACCACCGCCACGGTCGAACCAGATGACATGCTGGGGCCGGGGCTGGGCCTGGGGCTGGGCGCAGAGTTCAGCGACGCGCTGGACGACGCGTTCAGTTTTGAGGCGGGTCATCCCGGGTGACGGCGGGCAGGAGAGAGTCGATGACGGATCAAAGTGAATCAATCGGTTCATATAGCTTGCGCAGCGGCCTGACCATTTTCCCGGCGCAGGATGCGGCCTTCGAGCGTGTGCTGAACGATCTGGTGCAGAAGGTTCCGGCGCGGTTCGCGCTGTTGACGGATACCAGCGGTTTGCTGATCGGCTTTAAGGGCGAACGCAACAAGATGGATCTGGTGGCGCTAGGCTCGCTGGTCGCCAGCGATCTGGCCGCCAGCCAGGCGGTGGCAGACATCACCGGCGAACACGCCGATTATCAACTGGCCCTGCGTCAGGGCCAATCTCACAACCTGTTATTGGTCGGTGCGGGCCGTCAGCTGGTGCTGCTCGTGCAGGCCCCGACGGATGTGCCGGTGGGCTGGTCGCGGATGCTGGTGCTGGAGGCGGCCCGTCAATTGCAGACGATCCTGGCAATGCCGCCGCAGCCCGAAGAGCCTTTGACGCTGGCGCCGGACTCAACCGAGAACGACCTGGCCGAAACCGGGCTGACCGATTTGTTCAGTCAGGCACTCGATAGCATGTGGTCGGACTAGACGTATGTTTATCAACTGGTCACGCCGTGAATTGAATCTCAAAGTCGTCTACTACGGGCCGGCCATGAGCGGCAAGACGACCAATCTGGAGCAGATCTTCAAGCGCATGGATCCGCGCCGCCGCAGCGACCTAGTCTCGCTCAAGACTTCTGAAGATCGCACGCTGTTCTTCGATTTCTTGCAGTTGGAGTTGGGGAAGATCGCGGGCCTGACGCCCAAGATTCAGCTCTACACCGTGCCGGGCCAAGTCTACTATGAAGCAACGCGCAAGCTGGTGCTGAACGGCGTGGATGGCGTAGTCTTCGTGGCCGACTCGCAACCCAATCGCCTGAAAGATAACGCCGAATCATGGGCCAGTCTGAAAACGCACCTGCGCGCCTATAACCTGTCACTGACGGCGATTCCGCTGGTTGTGCAGCTCAACAAGCGCGATCTGCCTGCGGCCATCCCGCCGGTCCTGCTGCAACGGCGGCTGGAACTCAACGGACACACCGTGATCCCGGCCACGGCCAGCGAGGGCGCGGGCGTGCTCGACACTTTGAAAGCGATTGTGAACGGCGTGGTCGCGCGTGTCGAAAAAGAAATGGTCGCCGCACCACAAAGGTGACAACACATCCCACCAGAAGACGGGGATTAT
>JAUQXD010000289.1 GCA_030834835.1 Thermoflexales bacterium
GAGAAGAATCATCGGCCGTTTCTGTCCGATCGGGCCGAGGCGCTGGGCGTGCCGTTTGGCCCGGAGCGTAAACTGCTCGTAAACGGTCAATCGATCACGTTGAGCGATGGCCGGGTGATCCAGCCGGACGATGTGCTGGGGCCGGAGATCGTGGGCACGTCGCTGGCCGTGGTGGGCGATGCCGCCCGCACCGACAATCTGCTGGAATACGTGCGCGGCGTGGATACGCTGGTGATCGAATCAACTTACCTTGAGGTTGAGACTGATCTGGCGAAGGATCACGGACACCTCACCGCCACGCAGAGCGCGCGCCTGGCCCGTGAGGCGGGGGTGAAGCAACTGATCTTGACACACATTTCGCGCCGCTACGGGGAGCGTGAAGTACAGGCCGAGGCCCGCGCCATTTTCGCGGAAACGATCGTGGCGCGTGACTTCGACCATTTCCGCATTCAGCGCGACAGCGCAGCGGAGCGGGTGTGGGCGTCTGCGACGGCGACGGAGTCGGCGTCAGAGTCGGCCAGTGAGGAGGAGACACATGTCACTGCGTAAAGCAACCGTGTTGGAAATGGCGTCGGCGGCGTATGACATGGACGCCAGCGTGAAGCGCGGGGTACTGCTCAAAGATGACAACGGCCGCTGGACGATTGCGGGCGAAGACCTGACCGAGTGGCTCGATCATTTTGCGGCGCAGGAAATCGTGCTGATTGCGGCCTCGTTGAGCGACGATCGCCCGGTCGATCCGCGCACCTGCCGCACCTGCGGCCGCGAATACTACGGTCTGGAATGCCCCCACTGCCGCGACGCGCGCATCCGGCTGCGCGGTCGCTAATGCATAATTCATAGTGCATAATGCATAACGACCTGGTTGATCACGTGTCGGCCACATTATGAACTATGAATTATGAACCATGAATTTGAGATGTCCGCACACGCCGACCTTCTCCGCCGGGTCCCCCTGTTCGCAACGCTGACCGCCGATCAGATCGCGTCGTTCGCCGATCGGTTCCGGGTGGAGACGTTCGCCGCCGATACGTTCATCTTTCTGGAAGGTGATCCGGCCGAGCGGTTGTGGGTGGTCCAGGACGGCCAGGTGAAGATCATCAACTCCAGCGCCGACGGCCAGGAGAATCTGCTGGAAGTGATTTTGCCCGGCGAGATGTTTGGCGGCGCGGGCATTCTGTTTCCGGTGCATCCGGCTACGGCGGTAGCCATGACCGACACCACCACCGTCAGCCTGGAGCGCGCCGAATATTTGCAATTGGTGCGGCAGTTCCCCGACATCGCGCTGCATATCATCGCCATCCTGGGCGAGCGGCTGCGCGCGGCGATGAAAATGCGCGCCCTGGCGACCGATCGCGTCGATATTCGCGTGGCGCACATGCTGCTGAAGTTATGCGATAAGGTCGGCGAAAAAACCGATCAGGGTGTGAAGATCAAGCTGCCCCTCTCGCGCCAGGACCTGGCCGATATGACCGGCACCACCATCGAGACCGCCATCCGCATCATGAGCAAGTTCCGCAAAGAAGGGCTGGCGCTCACCGAGCCGGGCGGCTACATCGTCGTCACCGATTGCGATCGGATGCGGGCGTTGAGTGCGGGGGACAACGAATAGCGAATCGGCAAATCAAGGAATCAGCCAACAGGCGTCGGCGATGAAGGGGAGCACCGCCGGCAAAGGATAAATCATGTCTGTGTATGTATCGGCAACGCCCTACACCATTGAATATCCGATCGGCAGCGTCGCCATCACCATTCCCGGCTCAAAAAAGATCTCCCTGCCCCTGCTGGCGTGGACGCTGATGTGGCTGGTCGTGATTCCCCTGCTGGGGTATCTGCTGCTAACAAACATCAAGACGCTCTCCGGGCTGAATCTCGCGGTGGTGGTCGGAGGGCTGGTGGTTATTATCATTCGCATTGCCCCTGCCCTGTATCTGCTGGCCTGGCAGGTGGCCGGGCACGAGGCGCTGGAGATAACGCCGCAGGCCATCACGAACCGTTCGCAGATTGCGGGCATCGGACGCACCCGTGTATACTCGGCTGAAGACATCGGCGGCCTGTACGCCGCTCCGCCCCAATCACGGGAATTTTCTTTTCTCAGGTTTGGGCTGGGTGCGTTTGAAGTTCGTTCCACAGGCCCCATCGTCCTGATCTACAAAGGCAAGAAGATTACCTTCGGCCTGTCGCTGGACTACGAGGGCGGCCGGTCCCTCGTATCGGCCATCCATCAACGCCTGCCGCAATTCAACACACCCGCCCGACTGAAATAGCGCCTCTCAAAGAACCGCCCGGAACCTGAGAAACGGCCTGGTCAAGGCATGACGCCAGGTTTCTCGTCGAAAGCGTGACCAACGACATTCGGTAGACTATCGTCGGTGGACAGGTAGTGTCATGGAACATCACTTTGTCTATATCTGGGAATTCGAGGTTCCGGCTGCCATGGACGCTGAATTTCAGCGCCACTACGGACCGGGCGGGAGTTGGGCTGCGCTATTCCGGCGAGACCCGGCGTACATCGAGACCATTCTGCTTGCCGACGCTTCGACGCCGGGCCACTACTTGACGATCGATCGCTGGCAGAGTGAACGCGCCTATCGATCATTCCGTGAACGATTTGCCCAACAGTACGAGGCGCTCGATAAAGTCTGCGAAAGGCTTACCAGGCGAGAAAGTTCGCTGGGATCGTTCTTCGAGGTTGTCAGCAACCCGGCAGCCTGACTTCACACAAGAACGGCGGTTGATCGAGACTGATCAACCGCCGTTGTACTTCAAGTCAACGCCGGGGGTTACTGCACGATCGGCTTTACCTCAAACGTGCCCGTCACCGCCGGCGAAATCCTCAACAGCGGATCGGTGCCGGGCTTGCCGGTCAGGCTCATCGTCAGACGCTCTGCCGACAATTGCCCCATGCGCGCGTAGTTCATCGCATCGCCCAGCACGCGGGCGGCCTCTTGCGGCGCGTGGAAGCCGGTGCTGTTCTCCGACGAGATGAAGTCCCAGCGCATATTGGCCTTGCGTTGGAAGTCCCACGCTTCCTTCAACTGCTCGTCGGTCGCGCCCGCGGCTTTGGCCGTATTGATCGCATCGATCAAGGCAATGATAGCCGTCTCGGTCTGGCGCAGCGACGTGGCCGTGCGATTCTGAATCGTGATGATGCGGTCGGTCAGTTTGGTCTCATCCTGCTTGTGGCAGGTCTGGCACGCGTTATTGATGTTGGCCAGCGGGCTGCGCATCCAGTGATCGCTGATCTTGGTGGACCCTTCGCGGATGTAGGGCATGTGGCAATCGGCGCACGCCACACCCGATTGAGCGTGGAGGCCCGCCGAGAACAGTTCAAACTCCGGGTGCTGCATCTTCAACATCGGCGCGCCGGTTTCCTTGTGCGCCCAATCCTTGAAACCGTACTCGTCGTAGTAGTCGTTGATGTTGTCGATGTTCAGGCCTTTCTCCCAGGGAAACGTCAGCAACTTGTTGTCGCCCTGGAAGTAATATTCCACGTGACACTGGCCGCACACATAGCTACGCATTTCCTGGCGCGTAGCTTTCGTCACGTCGATGCCGCGTTTCTCCATCGCATTTGCAAACGCGGGCCGTGTAATGCGCAGCGCCATCGTCTGCGGATCGTGGCAGTCGTTGCACGTGATGCCGCTGTGCAGCGTGCTGGAAATCTCGGCGTAGGGTGTGTGATTGAACGCCTCCCAGCCCATCGTCTTGATCAGGTTGGGCGCATCGCCGCTGTGACAGTTAGCGCATGCGCCGGGCTGTTTCACCACCACCTGCCGCTGCGTCTCCTTCTGATCGATCAGCGAATAGAAGTGGCTGCGTTCCTCGTTAAAGTCCACGGCAAAGGCATAGCCGTTCCACAGGCGCTTCATTGCCGGGAATCGCGCCAGCTTATCGTACTGCTGGCTGCCCCCATATAGCGTGGGCACGGTGTCACTCTGCATCATCATAAACCGATCATATTCCTGCGGGAAGTTTTGTCCCCACACGGCTGGATCGGTCTCGCCGTCTTTGATCTCGACGATGCGCGCGGGCGACACGGCGGCCTCGTTTTTGCGCGTGTTGATGTTCACCAGCAGTGCGCCCACGCCGATCAGCAGAATAACGCCGATCACGAATGCTGCGATGAGCAGCCACGGGCGGGCTTTAGGTGCTTGAGTTGTACTCATTGATCTTCCTCCAGATGGAATAAAGGCAAATGACAGGCTGATTGATGGTCACGGCTTGCCGGCGCTATTTTGATCATGCCCGACTTCCGCATGACAGCGCAGACAATCTTCTGGTTCCGATTGACCGATGTGCTCGATCTTCTCGACGACATCGGCGTGACAATGCAGGCAATTCTCCAGTGTCACGCCCCGGTTGAAGTCCGTTATCCGGATTGGCTCCGGAAAGTCCTGCAGCGTAAAGGCACGGCTGTGATTGAAGCCGTTCAGCGCCTTCACGATATACTTCTCCGGGAACGTGTGCGGGATGTGACAGTCGTTGCAGGTGGCCACCGCTTTGTGGCTGCCGCGATTCCACGCGTCGTACACATCGCGCATCACGTGGCAATTCACGCACGCCGCCGGATCGTCGGACAGGTACGCGGTGCCTTCGGCATAGGCCAGGGTAAACATGCCCAGCCCCAGCACGCCGCCGAACAACAGCGCCACCAGCACCCACGCCCGGCGATAACTGCGCCCCCGCGGGGGACCGGCGTTTGACGGTGCTTCACTCATAACTTCCCTCCTTCGAGATTCAAAACGCCGCGATGACCAACACCGCGAACAAGATCGAATGGATCA
>JAUQXD010000290.1 GCA_030834835.1 Thermoflexales bacterium
TCATAAGACCCGTTGAATTACGCAACATACTCCGGCAAATAGCCGCAAAAGCACTGAAGATGGCTGGTGAAGAAATGTCTACGACGGAGCAACATTGAAGACGCTGTATCAAGTCGGCAAATGATCGACATGACGCACCTCGAGTTCAACCTTCGGGGTGTGTTTGTTTAGCGCAACGGCGGAACCGCACCGGTCAGCGGCACCACCAGCCAATCGGCGTTCCAGGCCAGACTTCGCACCACTTCAATGATGAGCGTGATTGGGTCGCGTGACCCGGTCACGCTCATCGCTGTTTATTTTCTAAGTGTGTCATTCCGAACGCAGTGAGGAATCTCTCACGTGGCAGGCGAGTTGGCTGGCCGGGCCAGAGATTCCTCGTCGCACAAAACGCTCCTCGGAATGACACATTCAACTCCATACCCGCCGCCAATTTGCCCTCGTCTTGATTGCACTTAATGTTCATTTAACTTATCTCGACAAGTCCTCAACAACTTTTTGCGATACTGTGGTCATCAGGAATTGATTGACGAGGAGAAACCATGAAGAAGAAACGATTTTTCATTTTGTTGGTGATCGTCGGGCTGCTCAGCGCAGGCATTGTCGCAGTAACCAGTGCCCAGGCCACCACCGACACAGCCGCCGTCGAGACGGGCAAAGTCACACAGGCCACGCTGTCGTCGGTCGTGGAATCATCGGGCAGCGCCAGCCCCGTGGCCGAGGTCACGCTGGCATTTGGCGCATCGGGCACGATCGACCGCGTGAACGTCGCGATCGGTGATCGGGTCAAGGCCGGCGACGTACTGGCTGAATTGGACACGAGCGATCTGGAGTTGACGGTCGCTCAGGCCGAGCAGTCGTACCTGAGCCAGCAGGCCGCGTATAGCATGACCCTCACGCCCGATGCCAACGAAGTGACCTCGGCGCAACTGGCGTTGAGCAACGCCTCGGCCAACTACAAGTTGGCGCAGCAGAAGTATAAGGTCAACAGTACCGACTCTGTTTCGCTGAGCTGCGACGGTATTGACAGCGCGAAGCAGGCCTACGACGATGCTGTGACGGCCTACAACAATTACATCTCGAACTGGCGCGTGCAGGTCAACGGCACAGCCGAAATCTCGTCGCAGAAGGCGCAACTCGATCGGGCGTCTGCCTCATACGATCAGGCCGTCGCCAGCTGCAACCTCACGAAGAGCGGCATCAACACCAGCGGCGTAACCTCGGCGTATGCGTCGCTCGTGCAGGCCAAGGCGAACCTCGATAGCCTGCTGAATCCATCGGAGCGGACACTGGCCGCCGCGAAGATCAAACTCGATCAAGCCCAACTCTCGCTCGAACTGGCGCGGGAAGCGCTGGATGAGGCGCAGATCGTCGCGCCGTTCGATGGGGTGGTGACGGCCCTGACGGCCGTGGTAGGCGGATCGGGCGGCAGCGCGACGCTGGCCGTGATGGATGACAGCCAGTACCACGTCGATGTGCTGATCGACGAAACCGAAATCAGCCAGGTGCAGGCGGGTCAGTCGGCGACGATCACGTTCGACGCCCTGCCCGACGTAACGGTCACCGGCTCGATCGGGCGGGTGGATCCATCGGGTACCGTGAGCAACGGCGTGGTGAATTATCAAGTGCGCGTCAATCTCGATCCGACTGACGCCGCTTTACGCACCGATATGACGGCGAACGTCAGCATCGTCATCGACACGCACGCCAACGTCATGGCTGTGCCCGGCACCGCCATCCGAACAGACACGACGGGCTACTACATCAATGTCGTGGGCGCGGATGGCACGGCGCAGCGCGTCGATGTAACCACGGGCTACACCGATGGCGAATTGACTGAAATGTCAGGTGATGTGCAGCTCGGGGCCACCGTTTATCTGGGCGAACTGACCACCACCACGACGACTCAACAACGCGGTCTCAACCTGTTCGGTCTGCGAATCGGCGGGTAAAGGTAAAGGAGCATGATGAAGAAGAAACGCACCTGGATTATTCTGGCAGTAGTTATCGCAGTCATCGCCGGCGGCGTGTATTTCACGACACGTTCAACGGCGAGCCGGGCCGACGCCAGCGCTTTGCTGGCCAACGCGGAAACAACCGCCGTAGTTCGCACCACCTTGTTCACGTCGGTCGATTCAACCGGCAGTCTGATTCCCGAAGCCGAACTGAGTTTGTCCTTTGGCGCGTCGGGCACGGTTGAAAAAATCAACGTGGCAGTGGGCGATAGTGTGAAGCAAGGCGATGTACTCGCCACGCTGGACGCGACCGATCTGCAAACCAAGGTTACGCAGGCCGAGCAGAGTTATCAGCTGCAACAACTGACCTACAGCGAAACGCTTGAACCGGAAGCCAATGACGTGGCCGTGGCCGAAGCGTCTTACGCCAGCGCCGCCGCCGCGTACAAGGTCGCACAAACCGACTATGCCAATCTGGCGACGAAAGAATCTGTGCAGTGCTCGTCGCTCACCAGCGCCAAAGCCACGCTCGATCGCGCGCAGACGGCCTACGATCGACTTGCGAACGACCATCAGGCCAGCCAGTATCTCAGCGGCGATTGGGGACCGTATACCCAGGTCGTCAAGGCGCTTGAAAACGCGCAGGATGCCTACACTCAAGCTGTGTCGAATTGCAACATCACTAAGCTAAGCCTCAACGATTCGTCGCTGCGTTCGGCGCAGTCGCAAGTACAGAGCGCGAAGGCCAGTTTGGAAAGCCTTACATCGCCGCGCGCGGAGAAGCAGATTCAAGCCGCGGCTGCACTGGAGCAAGCGCGCTTATCACTGGAAGAAGCCAGGAGCAACTTGGCCGACGCGCAGATTACGGCGCCATTTGACGGCATCGTCACCGCCGTCAGCATCATCGAAGGTGCGGCCAGCAGCGCCAATGCCGTCACGCTGGCCGATGTGAGCCAGCTGCACGTCGATGTGCTAGTCGATGAAACCGAGATCGCGACGATCGAAGTGGGCCAGGCCGCCGAACTGACGCTCGACGCGGCGCAGGGCATCACGCTGACGGGCACGGTCGCCCGTATCGATCCGGTGGGCACAGTGAGCAGCGGCGTAGTCAACTACGGTGTGCGCGTCAATCTGGATGAGGCAGCGGCGGCGCTGAAGTTGGACATGACGGTGAATGCATCCATCATCGGTGAAAAAGCCGAGAACGTACTGGCCGTGCCGACGACGGCGATTCGCACCGCGCCCGCAGGACGCGCCGGGCGCAGCGATCAATCCGGTTCGACAGCGCAAGCCACGCAAGTTATCTCAGGTACGCAGTCCACACCGCCGATGATGTCGGGCAGCTTTGTGCTGGTGTTGAAAGACGGCCAGACGCGCCCGGTGCAAGTGACGCTGGGCATGACGACCGACGACTACACGGAAATCAGCGGCGACATACAAGAAGGCGATCTCGTCGTGA
>JAUQXD010000023.1 GCA_030834835.1 Thermoflexales bacterium
TCTTCGTCGAGGGCGGCCGAATTAGCCGGTGAAGCCAGCGTCACCTGGGCCGCAAAGGCCAGCAGCAAGCCGACCGCGCAGAATAGTTGAACGAGGCGCGATAATTTGGGCACGGCGCGATTATACAGGAAAAGACCTGACGAAGTCCGATACTCCGTCAGGTCCATGGCAACTCAGCAGGGGAATTCGCTGGCAGAGAAGAAGAACTTCTGTTGTTTGGACTGGCCGTTCGCGTCCGTCACCGTGTACGACTCGATGACGGCGCCCTGCCGCCGGGCGGGTCGGTCGCGCATCGGGCCGCTCAACGGCTGACCGTCGCAGCTGTACGTGTAGGGTGCCACGCCGCCCGTGACGATGATCTCGAACGTGAGGATGAGGCGCTTCTCCTTAGGCTCGGCGTCGGGATCGGGGCGGCAGCGGGTCAGGCGGACTTCAAAGTTCAGCGGTGCGCTCGGAGTGGGCGGCGGTTCGATCGGATCAGGCGGAGGTTCAATCGGATCCGGTGGTGGCTCGATCGGGTCAGGCGGCGGCTCGATCGGATCCGGCCCACCGACTTCGGCGATCACGGGTAAATCGCCGGATTCGGGCGCGGGCGTCGGGGTGGCAGCCACATACGCGCCCAGCGCGGGCAGCGCTTCTCGGATGTTTTCGTCGCCGCCCACCTGATAGAGGCAGCAGCCCAGCACCACCCGATCGCGCATCAACTCGCTGTCGTACCATCGGGCATCGGTCAGCCAGGCGGCTCGCCCCAGATCGCCAAAGCCGCCTACACCGGCGCCTGCTTCAGAAATGACCAGCGGCGGATCGGCATTGAAGCGTGCCAGCCAGCGGTACGAGCGGCGATAGCGCAGCGCCAGGTTGGGCGCACTGGCGCGCAGCGAAGTCTCCGGGCCGCCGTTGGCCGCAGCCGAGCCAAAGCCGTATTCGTGCAGCAACAAGATGTGGCCGTGCTGTTTGGCGTATTGCAGGCTGGGCACCATCTCGCGCCATTTGTCTTCCAGCGTGCTTCGATCGAGATCGGTCACACCATCGCGGGGATTGCCGCCGCTGAAGCCGTACAGCGCCAGCTTGAAGCCACGGCCATCATTATCGGCCGCCTCGTCGGCAATGCGCAAGCACTCCAGCGAAAACGCATTGAGCCAGGTATAACCGGGCAGCGTCCCCGCATCCTGCTCGTTGATGGGGGCGTAATAGTGCGCCTGGTTTTTGCGCCACGCCGGCATATTGGCCGCCATCCAGCGCTGCGCCGATTTGACCGGGTCGCCCACGTAAGCGTCGCCGGGACCGTCTTGGCCGCCGGTGTGTGGATCGCGATTCTGATGTCGAAAGACCACGATGGTCTGCGGGCTGAACTTCTGCACATCCGGCCACACGTCTTGATCGACCGAGAAGACCACCGGCACCGGCGAGCCGGCGTCGGCGCAAGTCTGCAAGAATTCGCCAAAGCCGCGGCGATTGCCGTTGGAAACATGGACTCCCAGTTTGCTCATGGCGCTCCTTATCAATTAACAATGAACAATGAACAATGGACAATGCACAATTCATAATGCATAATGCGCCGTTGCTGATTTACTGATCACCGATTACTGATTACCAATTGACCGATCCACGATCCCCAATCCCCAATCCCTGCTCCCCTCACCCCAGCATATACTCAATCAACAACCGCGTGGTGGCGACGAGTGAATCGAGGTGGGTGCGCTCGTAGTGATGGCTGGCATCGACGCCCGGCCCGACCAGGCCGACCTGCACGTTCGCGCCCGCGCGCCAGGCCGCCCCGCCATCTGATCCGTAGAAGGGATAGAT
>JAUQXD010000291.1 GCA_030834835.1 Thermoflexales bacterium
TCACGGTGCTGATTCAGAGCCAGCTGCGGGTGTTCGTAGAGCCTTTCCCTGGCTTTATCATGTTTGTCAGTTCGAATGTGCTGGTGCCGGTGGTGGTGATGGCCGTGCTGGTCCTTTACATCGCCGATGGCTCAGTATCAGCCCGCATGACGATCGTGGGAGTGCTGGGGATCAGCCTGTTCGTCGTCGCGATTCGCTTGATTTACCGCGCTCATCTGATGTTGCCGGGCGGCGGCAGTTTCTTCGATCTCCCGATCGATGTGCTGGCGCCCATCTTGAACGTGCGCACGGTTGTGGCTTCGCTGGTCGCCTTCACGGCCGACATGTTCGTCATTGCCATTTTTTATCAAGGCTTGAGAAACGGCTTTGCCCACTTGCCCGATTGGATCGCCATCGGGCTAGCGCTGATTGCCAGTTTGTGGACCGATGCGCTTGTTTTCTCGCTCATCTCCGATCTGGGCACACCTGATTTTCTGGCCGTCCTCCCTGGCGATGTGCTGGGCAAGACGGTCTCGGCGCTGGCGCTATGGCCGCCAACCGCCGTCTATCTGGTGCGGGTCGCGCCGCGCCTGCCGGGTTACGTCGGCGCGCGCGATCGGCGGACGTTTGACGTGCTGGCCGGATCGTTCGACGAGATCAAGCTGGCGCTGGTCCGCGCGGAGGCCGCGCTTGAACAATCGGAAGCGGAGCGGCGCAAGGAAGCGGCCTATTTCCAGCAGATTGCGAATCACATTAACGAAGCGCTGTGGCTGGCCGGGGTCGGTCAAACGCAGGCGTTCTACGTCAACCCGGCCTACGAGCGCATCTGGGGCCGCAGCGCGGCCAGCCTGTACGCCGATCCGAAATCGTTTATCGAGTCGATTCACCCTGAAGATCGCGCGCGGGTGGTCGCCACTCTGCCCAATCAGCGCAGCGGCACCTACGATGCCGAATATCGCGTGATCCGACCGGATGGCACATCGCGCTGGGTGCGCGATCGGGCCTTTCCAATCCGCAACGAGCAGGGTGAAGTCTATCGCATCGCGGGCATCACGGAAGATGTGACCGAGCGGAAGCAGTCCGAAAAGCAACAGCTGGAGTTGGCCGTCGAGCGCGAGAAGGTGAAGATGCTGCGCGACTTCGTCAACGAAGCGACGCACGATCTGAGAAATCCGTTGACCACCTTTGGCCTGAAGATCGGCCTGCTCAAATCCACCGCCGATCCCGAGAAGCGCCGCCGTCATCTGGACGAACTGGGCCAGCAGGCCGCCCGCATGGGCAAGATGATCGACGACATGCTGACGCTGGTGCGGCTGGAACGCCGGGGCGAGACGACCCTGACCCGCACCGATCTTCATGAACTCATTCACGAAATCTGCGCCGAAATGCAGCCGCTGATAGACGCGAAAGCGATCGATCTTAAACTCGATCTCGCGGAGACCGCCCCCCACCTGCAAGCCGATCGGGACGATCTCGTCCGGGCGCTGGCGAACCTGATCGATAACGGGCTGCATTACACGCCGCGGGGCGGCCGCCTGCGCGTCGAAACACAGGTCGCCGATCAATCCGTGGCGATTCGCGTCAGCGACACGGGGATCGGCATCCCGCCCGAAGATCAGCCGCATATTTTCGATCGATTCTTTCGGGCCGCCAACGCCCGATTGGTCGATCCCGGCGGCACGGGGCTGGGCCTGGTGATCGTCAAGAAGATCGTCGAGCAGCACGGCGGCCAGATCGAAGTGAGCAGCGCGGTCGGGGCGGGGACGACTTTCAGTGTCTATCTGAAATGCGATTTGCGTGAATAAGGCACATTGATGAGACGCTCTTTTACGTTCCACTTTGTTCTAGGGCTGGCAACTATCTTCTGGATACTATCAGCCTGCAAGCCCGCCAATGCGCCGACTTCGCATGCCTGGGAAGCCGAACCGGTCTTGATCTCATTGTTCACCGCGACAAACAATACAAGAAGGGTTGACTATGAATGGAGCAAATTACCCGATCTGGTAGTGTATGCTGACGGCAGAACGCTTGTAACGCGTACAGAGGATAAGCGGATTATTTATGAAACGCATCTGCAACCCGCCGAAGTTTGTTCATTGCTACAACAGATTGTAGCTGATGGCTTTTGGAATTTGCAGCAGAAAAAACTATGAAGCAGTTGGGTATGCTGATCTTCAAACAATATGGATCGGTGTCAGTGCGTGGCAACGCAAGGAAGTCTCGGCTTATGGGCTAGAGGCTGCATCCTCGGGAACCCCCGTGCCGCCCGAACTCAAAGCTGTTTATATACGTTTGCGGGATTACGCGCTGCCGAATCTGCAGCGATTTCAGCCGGACAAATTAGTGGTCACGATTCTCGAGCGCGCTCAACAACAATCAGCGACAGAATGGCCGTTGCAAAAGCCGGGCCTGGCCGATCTGCTTTCAAGAGAACATGGCGCTTGGAGTGGTGTGGTTATTGATCATCAAGAAGCATCAGATGTCTATCAACTATTCGCAGGCGACTTCTCGCGCACTTACAGAGAAAATGGCAAGACTTATCAGCTGACGATTCGCCCTTTGCTGCCATTTGAAATCTGGGAAACGGGGCGTGAGTGGACTTTGCCGCCAACGTTTCAGGTAACGCCAACTTCAGAGTTAAAGTGTCCTGCTAATTGACACAGAGATTGCCTCGCCGCGAAAAGACGCGGCTCGCAATGACGCGTACACTCGTTACTCATCACTCGTTACGGAGATCTATCTTGCGACTCTCACATCATTTCGGTTCGACGTTACGCGAAGCACCCGCCAATGTCGAAGCAATCAGCCATCAACTGCTGGTGCGCGCCGGATTCATTCGGCAACTCGGACAGGGCCTGTTCTCGTATTTGCCCTTAGCCAAGCGATCATTGACCAAGATCGAAAACATCTTGCGCGATGAGATCGACGCCATCGGCGGACAGGAGATGACGATGCCGGTGGCGCATACCGCTGAAGTGTGGCAGGCCACCGGGCGCTGGTATTCTATCGGGCCGGAGATGGCGCGCTTCAAGGATCGCAAAGAGCGCGACATGGTGCTGGCGATGACGCACGAGGAAGTGGTGACCGATCTGTGCAAGACCGAAATCCGATCGTATCGCCAACTGCCGCAGCTGGGGTATCACATTCAGACCAAGTTCCGCGACGATCCGCGCCCGCGCGCGGGCCTCATCCGCGTGCGCGAGTTTACGATGAAGGAGTCGTATTCGCTGGATGTGGACGAGGCGGGGCTGGACAAGCAATATCGCGCGC
>JAUQXD010000292.1 GCA_030834835.1 Thermoflexales bacterium
CGCTTGATAGATCGTGAAGTGCTCCAGCACGTAGCCCAACCGCGCGCCCAGCACGCCCATTATCGCCGCAATCAACGCGAGGTTGTAAACATGATCGCTCGACAGCCCCAGGCGCTTCGCGCTTCGTTCGGCGGCTTCCGATGCGAACCAGAGTGATAACAGAATGATCAAACCGCGCGTCTGTATCGCGAGTGGGCCAACATTGAGGACGGGGAGCATAAGGTAAGTAAACTGGTAAGTTAGTCGATTGGTAAATTAGTGATTGGCAACTGGCAACTGACTGACCGGTTGCCCGATTGCCCAATCACCAGTTAACCGATTACTCGTTGCCCAATAACTTTTCGATTTTACCCACGATCAACGCTTCTGTCATGGGGCCGCCAAAGAGCATGTCGCCGATGGTGCCGTCGCGCGCCACGAAGAACGTGGACGGCATCGCCTGCAAAGCGTAGCGCTTGCTGGCCGCGCCATCGCGATCGAGCGCCACCGGGAACGTCACGCCTAGACCGGCCAGAAACGATCGGGCTTCGGCTTCGCTGTCCTGAAAGGTCGTGTTGATGGCGACAACTTCGAGGCCGCGCGCTTTGTATTGTTGATAGATGTGATCGATCGCCGGCATCTCGGCGCGACACGGCGCGCACCACGACGCCCACAGATTGACCATGACCACTTTGCCGCGCAGCTCGGCCAACTTGATGCGCCCGCCGTCCAGCGCCTCCAGATCGAAGTCGGGCGCAGCGAAACCCACCTGCGGAGCCGCCGAGGTGGTGAAGGCCGATCGGTTGGTGAAGTCGCGCGTGGCGAAGATCCAGCCGCCGCCCAGCACGATCAGCGCCGCCACCAACGCCGTAAATCGCCGTATCTCAATCAGCCAACGCATAAGCTATGATCAATGTGCAATGATCAACTTTCAATCTTCAATGATCAACGCTCAATTGATCATTGTCCCAGTTGTTGCGCCAGCACGTTCTGGAAGGCTTCCAACGGCTGCGCGCCCACCAGGGGCTGGCCATTGATGAAGAACGTGGGCGTGCCGCGCACCCCGGCCGCCTGGCCTTCTTGCGTATCGGCCTGCACGCGCGCCAGCGTCTCGTCGTTGGTCAGGCACGGCTCGAACTTCGCCATGTCCAGACTCATTTCTTTCGCAAAGCCGCTGAGCTTGTCCTTGTTGAATGCGCCCTGATTCTCGCCGTTTTGCCGTGAGAAGAGCAGATCGTGAAAGTCCCAGAACTTACCCTGGTCGGCAGCGCACTCGGCGGCCTGCGCAGCCCAGACCGATTCCTGCCCCAGAAACGCCGAATGTTTGTAGACAAAGTTGACCTGGCCGGTTTCCACATATTGCTTCAGCAATTGAGGATGAACGGTCTGCTGATAGCGTCCACAGAACGGGCACTGAAAGTCGCTGAATTCCACGATGGTGATCTTAGCGCCGGGATTGCTAAGGGTATTGGCCGCCCGCAGCGTGAACTTACTCGGATCGACGGCCACCGGTTCCTGGCTTTCAGCAGCGGGCTGCTGCTGGCCGCTGCCGGCTTGCAGCGTGGCGATGGCTTCGATGACGCCGTCGCGGGCCGCACCCCGCATCGCCGTTGCGTCCAGGGTGGGCGCGGGTTTGTTGACCAGCGCGGTGTACGCGGCGAAGCCGACAATGCCTACGATGATGCCGAACAAG
>JAUQXD010000293.1 GCA_030834835.1 Thermoflexales bacterium
GACTCGACCCGATCGACGATCTGCGCCTGCGAGACTGCGCCGCACAGGCACGAATCGATGGGCAAGGTCTGCAACGCTTCAATACCGTCCGGGTTGCGCGCGTAGATGTCGCTCAAGATCAAATAGCCGCCGGCGCGCAGCACGCGCCGGAACTCGCCTAACGCCCGCGCAGTATCCTTCATTACGGACAGGCTGCATTCGGTCAACACGGCATCGAATTGATTGTCCGCAAGGGGCAAGCACTCGCCATAGGATTGAACCAGCGGCAAGTGCGCAATGCGCTGACGCCCTGAGCGCAGCAGTTTTTCCGACGGATCGAGGCCGATGGCGGCGAAGCCATGGTGTTGGATAAGATGCTCGCTCGATGCGGCCGGTCCGCAGCCCACATCCAGCACGCGTGCGCCGACCGGTAGCGCGCACAATTCCAACGCCCGATCGGTCAGCTGCAATCCGCCGGGCCGGATCGTCTCGCCCCCTACTTCCAGCAGCGGACTTTGTTCGTACACGCGCACGCGATCGTCAAGCATGGTCAGTCATTCACAGATTTAACCACGACGTTCACGAAGCGCCACGAAGAAGACTTTAGTGTCCCCTCGTGAACTTCGTGGATCATTTATCCTCTAGCTGCTTCTCCACTTCCACCATCTTGCCCAACGCCAACTCTTCCGGCACGAAGACCAATCCGCAGTTGGGACATTTCAACAGATCGACGGGGAAAGCGTTGCCCATGTAGCCTACGTCCACTTGCCCGGTTTGTAGCGGGATATTGCAGTTGCCACACAGCCATGTCGGTTGGTCAGTCATGGAATAACCCCCGTCGCTTGGTGGGGTGGTTGCACGCTCCCCGGCACTTCCATGCGATGGCTGTACGCGTTGAAGATGACAAACGCGTCGCCTTGGGGCACGTACTCGACCCAGTAGGTCACCGCCGTCGGCTTGAAGTAGGCCAGATAGCGGCCTGTTTCGCGATTGAACAGTTTGCGCCCGGTGCGCTGCGCATATTCCAGCACGCGCTGAATATCTTCGATCAGGATCAGGCGTTGCTCCAATCGTGTCTGCACTTCGTCAGATATGATCAACTTGATCGCTTCGTAAGCGGCTTGATCGGCCATGTCTTCGCCCCACAGGTCCTTGAGTAGTTTGCGTTTGAGCCGCGCGCGATTTTCGTGCCGCTGCGACCACCCCGGCCCGCGCCGCGCCGCCTGCTCGTCCGCGGCCTGATTGTAGATCAGATCGAGCACGTGCAGGGTGCGCTTGCCCTGCGCGGCAAAGAAGTCGCGGCACATCGCGCAGTAGGTCACGTAATCCAGCGGGCTTTCGGCGACCCGCCGCTCCACCACTTTCTTCGCCAGATCACGATTGGCCAGCCACATGTTACCGCCGTAACTGCAACACTCGGTCTTCTCGCGACTCAAGGGCAGTTCGGCGATTTCATAGCCCAACTGCTGCACGATGTGGCGGACGCTGTCTTGAATGTGAGTGTCGTAACGGGTGGTGCAGGGGTCGTGAATAGTGATCGGTAACTGGTGATCGGTAATTGGTGACTGGTCCGGCAGACCGTGTTGATCGTAGATGTCCCATAAAGACACGCTCTCGACTTCTGGCAAATGCGTTTTGAATACCTGATAACAACTCGAACAAGCCAGCACCACTTTGGGCTTACCCAACCGCCGATGGTTCTCGCGCCAATCCGCGAGCGCGTTCTCGAAGAGATCGGTTCGTCCGGCCCAGTTGGCGGGTGCGCCGCAGCAGCCTAACATCAAGCCGACCTTGCTATCGGGCAACCGTTCGTTGAGATACGCATAAACTTTCTCGACGTGATCGGGCGCTGAGGCACTGAGTTGACAGCCTGGGAAGAACACATAGTCGCTGGTCGTTGTCCCGAAGGCGTTGCGGGTCAGCGAGAATTTATCGCTGTTGCTGAAGGCCATGTCGCGCAGGGCAAAATCAAACGCGGACGCGGGCATGCGGTTGGTCGTCACCATCTCGCGGCGCGCGTTGAGATTCACCGCGCCCATGTCCAACCCTTCGGGGCAAATCTCGCCGCACAGGCCGCACAGGCTGCACGAGTTGATGAAGGTGTTGGCGTAGCGTGTCCCTTTAACGATCGAGAGGTTGTTGTAGATTTCGCGCACGTACTTGCGCGGGTAGCGCTCGAACGCCTTCAGGTATTCGCAGACCTTCACACACTCCATGCATTCGCATTGAATGCAGCGCTTGGCCTCTTGTATCGCTTCGTGCCATTCGTAACCTTCGTCGGGATGTTTCGCCTCAATCAACGGTTGCGCCGCAAGACCCTGTGTGTTGGTGTACAGGCACGAGGTGTACGATCCTTCGTTGATGCGCGAGGCCGTTAGCGAAACCTTCTGCAAATAGCGATCGATCGAGATGGCCGCGCGCCGTCCTTCCGAGATCGACGTGATGGCCGAGCGCAGCTCGACGCCCCACAGCACGCCGCCGCCCGCAAATACGCCGTCGAGGCTCGTCGCGAACGTGATCGGATCGACCTTCACCGTGCCATGCTCATCGCGTTCGAGTTCAAAATCGTCGGGCATATGTGCGCCGATGGCGAGGTAAACGGCGTCGAACTGGCGACGCAGATCGTCGAGGTGCACGCGATCGATCGGGGTGTTGTACTGCGCCTCGATGCCGATGGCTAACACTGCATCGATGTCACGTTGCAAAATGTCTTTCGGTAGATCACGGTTGTCGCTGAGCCACAGGCTTCCGCCCAATCGATCGGTCGCCTCGACGATCAGGATTTTGTAGCCTTTGCGGGCCAGATCGTGCGCGGCCGTCAGACCGCTGACGCCGCCGCCGATGATGACGACCTGCTGGCTGCGTTTGGGGAGTGGTCGCTTCTTCTCTGTTGATCCATCGCCGTGTTCAACGGCTGATCGTTCCAGCGCGCGGATGGCGATGGCGTCCCCGGCCTCGCTGCGTTTACACACATCGTGACACGGTTGATCGCACACACGGCTGATCACGTTGGGAAAGGGCACGGTCTTCTTGTACGTCTTCAGCGCCGCCGAAAAATCGCCGCGCCCGATCTCGGCCAGCATCGATCGCACGTCCACATGTACTGGACAGGCCGACGTGCACGTCGGCGCGCATTCCTGAATGCACCGGGCTTCGAGTTCGCGCAGTTCGTTTTGTTCCATGGTCTTTTCCCAAAGACCTGACAGGTTTCCAAAACCTGTCAGGTCTATTGTTTCATCAACGTGATGCGCTTCACACCGGGCACGCCGTGCAGCGATGAGCCTTGCCCGATGTAGTGCAATGCAGCAGCCGTGTCGGTGACGATCGCGCCGCCGAGCATGTTCACGCCGTAATCGAATAACACCGGACTCAACGGTGTGCTTGGCCCTAGCATCACGACGAGGGCGGTCGGTGGAAACAATTTCGCCAGCGCTCCAAATGTGCCGTTCAACAGCGTGGTTGCTGTCAGGCCGATGACGTCCGCTTGCGGCAGCAATTCAGGTGCGCGGTCGGCGGGCACATCGCCGGGCGTCGGATTCAATTCCAACACCCACGTATTCGCGGCGACTTCGCGCAAAGCATCGGTGAACGGGAAATGACCGATCGTGGCGACGTTCTGGCCACGGCCCCGATCGAGGATCACAT
>JAUQXD010000294.1 GCA_030834835.1 Thermoflexales bacterium
AGTCAGTCGTTCTTCACCGCTCGTCGCCCGTCTGTCACCCGCTGCAATTCCTGCCTCAAGAAATTCAGTGTGCGGTCACCGGATTTGATGCGGTCATTCAGCCGGCGCAATTCTGACTGCTCGTTTTTGTTGTTGTTAAAAGAAAGGACCCAATTAATAAACAACAAAAAGCCGCCCAGTAATGCTGCCAGTAGAAGAGAAAACAAGACATTTGCACCTTCGTAGATACCAATGAAGGCGACACCGACAGGCACGACGATGTTTGCGGCTATCCAGAAACGTCGCATGTCGGACTGCGCCGACGTAGATTGTTCAAGCATCGATTCGCGCTTTTGCAATACGGCCAGACTGTCCTCTGCCTGGCGAATGTCCATCGTCAATCGCATTTGATCCAGTTCGCCCGCCAGTGATTCTACCCGCACACCCGGATCGATGATGTGGGCGTTGCCGCAATGCGCGCACACAAACCGATCCACATCATTCGTTATTTGCAACCGTCCGCCGCACGTCGGGCAATTCAGGGTCATCAGATCAGCCATCACGCACCACGCATCATGCACTACGTTTTACTCGTTACTCGTCACTCGTTAGAAGTACGTCGACAAAATCTTATACAGCCCCTTAATCGTCTCGACCGTGCCGCGATACGTCTGACCGTTCGTCGCGCCCGCGATGGCTTCCAGCGCGCTCATGTCGGCGTCGCCACCATAGGCAATGCCGAACACTACGACCGGCACGCCGGTTTCGTTGCCGCGCTGCAATTTGGCCGTCAGTTCATTCAAGCGGATGTTGGACGCGTTCTCTTTGCCGTCCGTCATGACCACGATGGCGTTGATGCGTTCCGGATCGTTGAGCTGCTGCAATCGATCGTAGGCGGCTGAGACGCCGTCCAGCAGCGAGGTATCGCCGCCGGCTTCCAACTGCGCGATGCGCGAAATCAACGTGCTGCGATTATTCTTCAGCGTGTTCAACGCCACCAATTCATCGACGCTGCTGTAAAACTCGATCAGGCCGATGCGCTCGTCGTCGCTCTTCACCTGATCGATGAAGGTCTTCAGCGCCGTCTGCACATTGCTCAACTTCGTGCCTTCCATGCTGCCCGACGTATCCACGACTAGCATCACATTGGTGCGGCGTTTGTACGCCAGCCACGATTCGCGCACCACGTCCAGCACCTGTGCGCCAGGCACTTGCAGCGCCGTCTGTGGCTGCGAGGGATCCGCGCCGTTCGCCAGCGTGATGGGCGACGCCGGGCCGTCGAGTTTGATCGTCAGATCGGCGGGGCGATAACCCTTTGTCAGGATCAATTGCTGTGCATCAGTTGAAGTGATAAAGCTTGCGAACGAGCGAAATGCCTCGCGATTGAGATCAGTTAGAGTCGCGCCTTCCAGCAGCGCCAGCGGATGATCTTGCCACAACGCGCCTTCGCTCGGATACACGGCTACCAGATCGACACCCGGCTGTTGATTCGCCCAGATCACGATCGCTTCCGAAGCGACAAAGGCATCCAGATAATCGCGGCCGGTCTGCGCCACGCGCTGCGCGGTGGGCAGTTCGCCCTCGCCGTAATAGCGCACCGTCTTTTCCAGCGCGCCCACGTAATCGAGCACCTTTTGCGAACGCACATCATCGATGGTGAGACCGCGCGTCTTGTCTGCGCCCGCGTAGAACATCGCCAGCGTCGCCAGTACGCCGGATGCCGAAGTCGTCGAAGGATGACTCCATTTGAAATTGCGATCGCGCTGCGCTTCTGCCAGGAGGTCACTCCACCCGATCGGTCTGGTGGGCCACCCCAACGATTGCGCCTTGTCGCGCCACATCGCGATCACGACTGGCGTCACTGCAAAGCGCACCGTCTGCCCGACCAGCGAAGCCTCTGTGCCCTGGCGGCCCTGGTATTCACGATCGAGTTGATCGAGCCAGATTGATGAATCGGGCGAGACCGCTTGGAATTCATTCGCCAGCGCGGCATCCAGCATCCGA
>JAUQXD010000295.1 GCA_030834835.1 Thermoflexales bacterium
GGCGGTGCTGGAGCGACTGGATATCCAATGCGAATTTCCCGAAGCGCAGACGTGCTGCGGCCAGCCGTTCTTCAATAGCGGCTTTCACGATCGAACGCGCGGCCTGGCGCAGCAATGGCTGAAGGTCTTCGGCCAGACCGATGGGTACATCGTGTCCCCCTCCGGCTCGTGCGTCGATATGATCCGCCATCACTATCTTGAGTTGTTCCCGGCCGGCAGCGCGGAACATGCGCTGGCCCGGTCGGTCGCCGCGCGTACCTTCGAGTTCACCCAGTTCCTTGTTGACGAGTTGAAGGTCGTCGAAGTGGGCGCGCGTTTTCCGCACAAAGTCACTTATCATGCCTCGTGCCACCTGCTGCGCGGGCTGGGCGGGCGCGACGAACCAAAGCAACTCCTGCAGGCCGTCAAAGGACTCGAACTGGTGCCGCTCACCGAGGAAGAAACGTGCTGCGGCTTTGGCGGCGTCTACAGCGTGATCTATCCCGAAGTCTCGCGCGCGATGATGGAGACCAAAATCAAGCACATCGAGGCCAGCGGCGCTGAAGCCGTCATCGCCTGTGATGCGGGCTGTTTGATGAACATCGGCGGCGGGCTGCGCAAAGTGAACTCGCCGATCAAGGCCATGCACTTGATCGAAGTGCTCGCGCAACAAGCGTGACGGAGGACTAAGCGATGAGCCACACTCCCTCTCACATCGATTTTCGCTACAACACGCAGCACGTTCCGCCGCACATGCCGCCCTCGGTGCAAAAGGCGACGACGAAGTTCCTGGGCAACCGCGCGGGCCTGGTCGATCTGCTCGGCGCGGAGCAGTGGGCGGCGCTGCGCCAGGCCGGGCACGATATTCGCTGGCACGGCATCACCCATCTCGATCGGTACCTCGTGCAACTCGAAGAACAGGTCACGCGTGCGGGCGGTCACGTGCACTGGGCGCGTGATGCCGCCGAAGCGCGTCAAATCGTGCTGGACATTGCGCAGCAGCATAACGTGAAAAACGTCGTCAAGGTCAAGAGTATGGCGACGGAAGAGATCGATCTGAACCACGCGCTGCAAGCCAGCGGCATTCAGGCGTTGGAAACCGATCTGGGCGAATACATCGTGCAGCTGGCGGGCGTCGGCCCGTCGCACATCATCGTCCCGGCGGTGCACCTGACCAAAGAAGGCATCGCCGATCTCTTTCACGAGAAGCTCGGCGTCGACGCCCCGCCTGATCCAATTAAACTCGCGGCGATTGCGCGGACCCGATTGCGCGAGGCGTTTTTGTCCGCCGATATGGGCGTCTCCGGTGCCAACTTCATGGTGGCCGAAACCGGCACGATCGTGATTGTAACCAACGAAGGCAACGGCCGCATGTGTACCACGCTGCCGCCGCTGCACGTCGCCGTCGTCGGCATCGATAAGGTCGTGCCCGATTGGGACAGCCTGACGGTGCTGCTTAAACTGTTGGCGCGCAGCGCGACCGGCCAGAAGATCTCGACCTACACTTCGTTCATCACCGGCCCGCGCCGCGCCGACGGCGAAAACGGTCCACAGGAATTTCACCTGGTGCTGCTCGATAACGGGCGTACGCGCATCCTGAAAGACGAGGTCGCACGTCAGACGCTGTTGTGCATCCGCTGCGGGGCCTGCCTTAACGTCTGCCCGGTGTATAACAACGTCGGCGGACATGCCTATGGCTGGGTGTACTCCGGCCCGATCGGCTCGATCCTCTCGCCGCAGCTGTTGGGGACAAAGGTCGCCGCCGATCTGCCGTTTGCGTCGTCGTTGTGCGGCGCGTGCGCGGACATCTGCCCGGTGAAGATTCCCATTCCCGATGTGCTGCTGCGCTTGCGCCATCGCGTGGTCGAAGGCGATCAGATTGAAGGACCGACCGCATCCCCGATCATTCGCGCGGGGGCCAGCGCGGGCACCATCGCCTTTGGCCTGCCGTGGTTGTATCGATTCGGCTCAAGTGTGCTCAATGTTATTCAAGCGCCGTTGAAGCGCGATGGCTGGCTGCCCGACCTGCCGCCGCCGCTGAACCGCTGGACGATGGCGCGGCCGTTTCCCGCGTTTAACAATGACTTCCGTGCGTGGTGGCGGG
>JAUQXD010000296.1 GCA_030834835.1 Thermoflexales bacterium
ATTTAACATGCCCCGCAAGTTGTTGGTATTTGCATTTCTCTTGACACTCGTATTGACGGTGATCGCCACGCAACATCAATTGACGAATGCCGCCGCTAACGTAGCCCCACCGCCACAGCATGCGCCCGCGATCGGGCCAACGCCCACTCCCTCGTGGCATGTGATTAGTGGCGGTGGTGGCAAAGACGTCTACCTGGCTGACGTTAGCATGAGTTCAGCTACGGACGGCTGGGCGGTCGGTGTCAGTGGCCCATCCAGTTATGGTGTCCTAATGCACTACGATGGCTCAACCTGGAGCCAGACAAGCGTCCCGACCGGAACATACAGCATTCGAGCCGTACAAATGATTAGTTCAACAGATGGTTGGGCGGTTGGATCTAACGCATGCAGCAGTTCCTGCGGCACCCTGTTAATGCACTACACGAATGGCGACTGGCAAAAGGTGACGGTGCCCCCTCCGGGCAACCAGACTGGCTATAGCGATGTCGACATCAAAGGCAGCGCGGGTTGGGCTATCGGCTATGGTTGGGCGCTGCAATTCGACGGCGCCAACTGGACGCCCGTGGATATCCCGTTCGGTTACAATGATGTGTCGGTTGTCGACGGAAATAACGCCTGGGCCGTCGGCACTAGTCGGAATGCGCTCGGTTATTCGAACGGCAATTGGCTACCAGTCTCGCTTGGCCTCAGCAGCCTGCCATTGACACTCACGGTGCGGATGCAATCGATTCATATGCTAGATGCCACAGAGGGCTGGGCAGCCGGATTTGCGACTTATGGCTCGTCGGGTAGTCAGTGCTTGTTGGTGCATCGATCAAATGGTCCATGGACACGGGTACCATGCCCTGTCGAAAACCTCCGATTATATGCCATCCGAATGCGCAGTGCCACTGATGTCTGGGCCGTGGGACTGGTGTATCCATCCCAAAACCCGGTCAGTCTTCACTACGATGGAACCAACTGGACAATGGCGCCGCTGCCCGTCAGTATTTCAAGCATAGAGCTGGTCGGCGCGAATGATGGCTGGATGGCAGGTGCTCATGGCTCGATCTTGCACCTCACGAGCGGAGCCTGGACGCGTGTTCAGGGTTCCAGTTTCCCCATCGGGCCGAGCCATGCCCCGAGTATCTCCACCAGGCCGATCGACGCTACGGATGCGAATACTGTGTGGTGGTACGGCGACTCCCCAGGTCAACTCTATCGGTGGAGCAACGGAACCGTGACCACCCACACCAGCCCCATCACCCGCGAATTGTACGCGCTGGATATGGTCAGTTCAACCGTGGGTTGGGCAGGCACCGCCACGGGCTGGATGGATAACACGTCAGATTACCTGCTCCGCTACTCGGGAGGTACCTGGATGACATGGCCTATGACGGATGCAGTGTATGCTCTTTCCATGCTTGGGCCAGATGAAGGATGGATCGCGAGCGGCTACGGTGCGACGCCGATTCTTCATTATCTGGACGGCACCTTCACCCCCGAGTCGTTACCGGCGTTTTATGTGGACAATATCACATCGCTGTCAATGCTGGATTCTCAGCATGGCTGGGCAGCCGGGTTCAATCATGGTGTCTACAGTTACACAGCCGGAATTTGGGTTGCGGTTACTCCAACGCTCAAAGTCCAAAATGCCAATATGCGGATCATTGGTATCAGTCCGGATGACGCCTGGGTGGCAGGCTACTCGACGGTGTGTGACGTCTCTGGATGTCCGGCGACGCCTGAACTACATCATTTTGCGGGCGGCTTGTGGACGAACATCATCTCGCCGACAAATCAATTGTCAGGCGATTGGCTGGCCTTTTTCGACATCAGCAAGGTCAGTGCGACCGAGTGGTGGGCAGCCGGCAAGTTAGAAACGATGGAATACGCTTTTCTGCACTACAAAGACGGTACATATACAACTGTGCCAGCCGCAGGCGAGGATGTGATGGCTGTTTCGATGCTACCGGATGGCTCAGGCTTTGCCAGCGGCGTTGGCAGCCTCTTATGGCTACACAGCTACCCTTATAACGTCTATCTGCCGCTGACCAAACGCTAATACTGGTGACTGGTTCACGTGAGCCTGGCAGGCTCCTGTCTGCCAGGCTCAGATTTTGCCTGAACGCGGGGCTAAAGTGCGGTATAATCGCTAGTGGTTGGCAAGTGGTTAACCAGTAACTGGTTGACTAATTACCAAACGACTATCAACGAGGTTTATTACAAGTCTCATGCCCAACATCTTCCCGTTTACCGCTATCGTCGGCCAGGAGCGCATGAAACGCGCGCTCGTTTTGAACGCCCTCTACCCGCAGATCGGCGGCGTGTTGATCCGCGGCGAGCGCGGCACGGCCAAATCCACCGCCGCTCGCGCGCTGGCGGCGCTGTTGCCCGACATCGAAGTGGTGCAAGACTGCCGCTTCGGCTGTGATCCCGATCAACCCGCGACGTGGTGCACCGAGTGTCGCGAACGCGCGGCGAGCAACGGCCAAGAACTGCCGCATAGCAAGCGCCGCACCAAATTCGTCGATCTGCCCGTCAGCGCGACGGAAGATCGCGTCGTGGGCACGCTCGATATTGAGCAGGCTATCCAGAAGGGCATCCGCCGCTTCGAGCCGGGTGTGCTGGCGTCGGCCAATCGCGGCCTGCTCTACGTCGATGAAGTCAACTTGCTCGACGATCACGTGGTCGATCTGCTGCTCGACTCGGCAGCGATGGGCGTGAACGTGGTCGAGCGCGAAGGCATCTCGTTCAGCCATCCGGCGCGCTTCATCCTCGTCGGCACGATGAATCCCGAAGAAGGCGACCTGCGGCCCCAGCTGCTCGATCGGTTTGCGTTTGCCGTCGATATTCAGGGCATTCACGATCAAATGGCGCGCATGGCCATCCTCGAGCGCACGCTGCAATTCGACAGCGATCCCGAAGGTTTCCGCGAAGAGTGGGAACCGCACGAACAGCAGTTGAGCCAGGAGATCGATCGGGCGCGAAAACTGCTGCCGGAAGTGAAGTATCGCCAGCACGATCTGGCCGCCATCGCGGGCATGGTGGGCGGCCTGGGCATCGACGGGCATCGCGCCGACATTGTGATCCTCAAGGGCGCGCGTGCCCACGCTGCACTGCATGGCCGCACGCACATCACGCACGACGACATTTTATTGGCCGCTGAATTAGCCTTGCCACATCGTTTGAAGCGTCAACCGTTCCAGGACGACGGCTCAATTTCCGCACAAGACTTGAGCGAACGCCTCGAACGCGCCGAAAGCGAATTCCCCGGCGGCGATGACGCCGAGATGGATGAATCGGGTGAAGAAGGCGCCACCAAAAAAAAACGGTAAGCCCGGAAGGCGAAGTCAACGATAACGCCGACTTCGGGCACAGCGACGCTAAAACCAAATCACAGACGACCGGCAATCAAGATGCCTACTGGTGGGAGGGCGGCGACAACACCCCCATCGGCGAGACGTTTGACGTGCGCAAGCTGGACACGCCGCTCGATAAGTTGACGCGGCGCGCGGCGGGCCGGCGCAGCACCAGCAAGACCGATCGCAAGCGCGGGCGCTACATCCAGGCCCGACCGTCCCCCGGCAATGCCAAAGACCTCGCCTTTGATGCGACGCTGCGCGCCGCCGCACCGTTTCAAAATCAACGCAAGCTGGAAGAGCTGCACGGCCCCGCCTTCCGGGTCAAACGCCACGACTACCAGAAGAAGGTGCGCGTCCGCAAGTCAGCCAACCTGATCCTGTTCGTCGTTGATGCTTCATGGTCGATGGCCGTGGCCGAACGCATGGCCGCCACCAAAGGCGCGATCATGTCGCTGTTGACGGATGCCTATCAGCGCCGCGATCGTGTGGGACTGATCGTGTTCCAGAAAGATCAGGCGCGACTCGTTTTACCGCCGACCAACTCTGTCGATCTGGCGCAGAAGGC
>JAUQXD010000297.1 GCA_030834835.1 Thermoflexales bacterium
CAGGGCGCGGAGATCGTGTGTTTCCCGGAAGCCTATCTCCCCGGTCTGCGCGGCCAGGATTTTGAAGTCTTGCCCTTCGATCAGTCGCAGCACGATCGGGTCCTTCAAATTGTCGCGCAGTGGGCGCGGACGCATGCAGTCGCCACGATCCTCGGCCTGGAAAGGCTCACGGCAGCGGGCCGGCAGATTGTCGCCGCCGTCATCGACGCCCGGGGCCAGCTTCAGGGTTATCAGACCAAGAATCAACTTGCCCCGAGCGAAGACCAGTTCTATGTACCCGGCCACACCCGTCAACTCTTCGAGATCAACGGGCTAAAGTTTGGCGTGGCGATTTGCCATGAGGGTTGGCGCTATCCCGAGACGGTGCGCTGGGCGGCAGTGCGGGGCGCCAGGATCGTCTTTCATCCCCACCACACGGGAAGTGATCGAGAAGGCGTCCGCCTGACGCACTGGGGCGCAGCCGCTGCGCCCTACTACGAAAAGGCGATGATGATGCGCAGCCTCGAGAACACGATCTACTTTGCCAGTGTCAATTATGCGCTGCGCTTCCAGGAATCGGCCACCTGTCTTATCGACCCGACCGGGCAGTGCCAGGCGTACTTGCCCTACGGGCAGGCAGGCGTGCTGGTGCAGGCCATCGACCTCGAAGCCGCCACCGGTCTGATCGCCACCCGCTATGCCCCTGGGCGTTATCAAGAATTCACACAGGAATGAGCGCCCGGCACGCAGCCGCGGACGAGAACTGCCAACCGACCGCTTTACGAAGCGGGCATATGGATCACCGTTGTAAGGACGGCGTTTGACAGCCCCCCTCTCGCAAGGTAGAATTCGAGCCACGTTTGAGAAGGAGTGGTGGTTGTGAAGAAGTTTTTTCAAGAGATGTCGACCAACATGGGCACGGCCGGTTCGGTGCTGGCTTACCTGTGGAAGCGCAAGCGCTGGTGGCTGATTCCACTGGTGACGGCGCTGTTGCTGTTCGGGCTGTTGTTGATCTTTGCGACGGCGTCCGGCGTAGCTCCGTTTATCTATACGCTGTTTTAAGCTGTTCGCGGTTGATGTGCAGCGACAGCGTCATAGCGATCTCGCTGTGACGCTGTCTGTTTGTTCGCTGGAGGACGCATGACTCTATTGCAAAAAATCTGGGCGGGCTGGAAGCGCTTCGGCCACTTCATGGGCGATCTGTTAGCGCGTGTAGTGTTGACGGTGTTCTATTTCACCCTCTTATTGCCGTTCGGCATGATCAGTTCTTTGTTCGGCGATCCACTGGATATGAAGCAGAAGCGCGCGCCCAAATGGCATGAACGCACGACGGGTGATCGCAACCTGACCGAAGCGCAGAGGGAGTTTTAGATGTTTATTCTGGGTGTCTCCTGCTATTATCACGACTCCGCGGCGGTGCTGTTGAAAGACGGTCAGCTGGTGGCCGCGGCTGAGGAAGAGCGCTTCACGCGCATCAAGCACGACAACGGTTATCCCGCGCAGGCCATTGAGTTTTGTCTGCGGCAGGCGGGCATCACCTCGCACGAGGTGGATTACGTGGTCTTCTACGAGAAACCGCTCGTCAAGTTCGAGCGCATCCTCATGACCACGCTCGGCGCATTCCCCCGATCGTATCCCGTCTTCCGCGAATCGATGATCGCCTGGTTCAACGAGAAGCTGTGGGTCAAGGCGAAGCTGCGCACCAGCGTGGACATTCCGCCCGATCGCGTGCTGTTTGTGGAGCATCACCTGTCGCACGCGGCCAGCGCGCTGTACGCCTCGCCGTTTGAGGATGCCGCAGTGGTCACGGTCGACGGCGTGGGCGAGTGGACCACGGCGACGATCGGGCGCGGCACGGCGGCCTGGGCGCAGCCCGATGGGTCGATCAAGGGCGAAAACAAGATCGAACTCACGCACGAGGCGCGTTTCCCGCACTCGATTGGCCTGCTCTACTCGGCGTTCACGGCGTGGCTGGCCTTCCAGGTCAACGAAGGCGAATACAAGGTCATGGGCATGGCGCCCTACGGCTCACCGCGCTACATCGATCGGGTTCACAAACTGATCGACATCGGCGACGACGGCAGCTTCCGGTTGAACATGGACTACTTCAGTTTCCACTATTCAACTCACAGCACCTACAATCAGAAATTCGTCGACTTGTTCGGCGAGCCGCGCAAGAAAGAATCCGAGTTCTATACGACGACCACACACCCCAGGAAAGATCATCCGCAGTGGTCAGACGCGATTGCGGCCGAGAATCAACATTACGCCGATGTAGCGTCCAGCATTCAAGTGGTCACCGAAGAGTTAATGCTGAAGATGGCTAGGCACGCGCACGCGGTGACGGGCAGCAAGAACCTGGTGATGGCCGGCGGCGTGGCGCTGAACAGCGTGGCGAATGGCCGCATCATCAAAGAGACACCCTTCGAGAACGTCTACATTCAACCGGCCGCCGGTGACAGCGGTGGCGCGCTGGGCGCGGCACTGTATGCCTATCACGTACTTCTCAACAAGCCGCGCGAATTCGTAATGGAACACGCCTACTGGGGGCAGGAATACTCGATCGATGAGATGAAGACCGCCCTCGATGAAAAGGGCTTCCCCTACGAGCGCATCGAAGATGATGAGAAGCTGCTCGATCAAGTGGTCGATCGGTTGACCCACAGCAAAGTCGTCAGCTGGTTCCGCGGCCGCTTCGAGTGGGGACCGCGGGCGCTGGGCCATCGCTCGATTCTGGCCGATCCGCGCCGCGTGGAAATGAAGGAAGTGGTCAACACCAAGATCAAATTCCGCGAGCCGTTCCGCCCGTTTGCGCCCGTGATCTTGGAAGAGCGCACGCAAGAGTACTTCGATATGCCGTCGCCGGAGAAGTATTATCCCGCGCGCTACATGCTGTTAGTCACCAATATCCCCGAAGCCAAACGCGATGACATTCAGGCCGTGTGCCACGTCGGCGGCACGGGGCGTTTGCAGACCATCCGCCGCGAGTGGAATCCCGCGTACTATCGGGTGGTGGAGAAGTTCGGTGAGGCGACGGGCGTGCCCGTGCTGCTGAACACCTCGTATAACTTGCGCGGCGAACCGATCGTGACCACGCCGCAAAACGCCCTCAATACCTTCGCCAAATCGGACATCGATGCGCTGGTGATGGGGCCGTACTTGGTCAAGAAGAAATGATGTGATCCACGAAGAGCACTAAGAGTTTTACTTCGTGGTCTTCGTGTCCTTCGTGGTTAATCTTTTATGACTGCCACCACTCCCGCCCGGCCGCGCCGCCTGCTGAAATTTGCGATCTGGATCGCGGTGATGCTCATCGTGATCCTGGCCGTCTTCGAGCTCGGCTTTCGTATCTTCTACAAGCTGATCCCGCTGGACGTGTGCGCAGCCACGCCCATCATCGGCAATTACTACTGCCAGCCCTACATGCAGTACGACAAACCGATCAAGATCGCGTATCGTTACGTGCCCGGCTACAAGACCGAAGGTATGTGGGACCCCGCCGATCCGCGCACGGCCAATCCCGGCAACGAGACGCGGCCCACCGGCCGCAGCAACGCCTTCCTCTACAAATTCCAGACCGACGAGCAGGGCTTTCCCAACGACGAATACACGTGGCACGATCAGTACGACATCGTGATCGCCGGCGACTCGTTTACGATTCGCACCGCCCCGAAGACGTGGATCGAGTCCCTGCGCGATCTAACGGGGCAAAGCATTCTGACACTGGGTGCGCCCAGTTGGAGCACACTCAATGAAGTCGAAGCGATCAAGCAGTTCGGATTGGACAAGAAACCAAAGACGGTGATCGTGGCGTTCTTCGAAGGGAACGATCTCTTCAACACCGAGCAGTATCTGGAACGACAGGCCACCGGCCTGAGCTGGAAAGAGTTCGACTTCCAGAACACGCCGCTGACGCAGCAGATCATCATGCCGTACATGATCGCGCACTGGCTTAGTCCGCAGCCCGTCACGACCACCGTGGATACCTCGATCCGCTATCGGTACCCCGTGACCGCCAGCACCGAAGTGGGTTATGTGCCGATGGTGCTGAAGGACTTCCATCTGCTG